>CAZZZE010000154.1:0-6535 GCA_964658365.1 uncultured Jatrophihabitantaceae bacterium | reverse complement strand
TGTCCGGCGCATGGACTGGGCGGTCACGGCCCGCACGACCGTGCCGCACATGCGCCAGACCGTCGCCGATCGCGAGCTCGAGACCTGGCTGGTCGTCGACCTGTCGCCCAGCATGGACTTCGGCACGGGACGCGCCGAGAAGCGCGAGCTCGTGCTGGCCGCCATCACGGCCGTCGTCCAGCTGACCGTCCGCGGCGGCAACCGGGTAGGCGCGGTCGTGGGCAACGGCTCGCAGTCCTACGTCATCCCGGCCCTGGGTGGCCACGCCCACGCGCGGCACCTCGTCCGCCGCATCGCCGACACCCCGCGCGTGGTCGAGGGCGCGACGAACGACCTGGGCACGCTGCTCGAGCGGCTGCGCCGCCCGCAGCGCCGGCGTGGTCTCGTCGCGGTCGTCTCCGACTTCGTCGAGAGCGAGCCCCCCGACGCGCCGCTGAGCTGGGAACGGCCGCTGCGGGCGCTCGCCGCGCGCCATCAGCTGCTCGGCATCGAGATCGTCGACCCGCGCGAGCTCGAACTCGCCGCCACCGGGCTCGTCACCTTCGTCGACACCGAGACCGGCCGCCAGCTCGAGGTCCAGACCGACGACCGCGGCGTGCGCGAGCGTTATGCCGCCGCCGCCCAGCAGCAGCGCATCCGGATCGCCACCGCCCTGCGACACAGCGGTGCCGCTCACCTGCAACTGCGCACCGACCGCGACTGGGTGTCCGACGTCGTGCGTTTCGTCGTCACCCGCCGGCAGCTGGTCTCCGGCGCGACCAGAGCCGCAGTCCAGTAGGAAGTGTCCAGATGTTCCTGAAGCCCGTGTACCTGCTGCTGCTCATCGTCGTCGCCGTGCTGTTCGCGGTGTACCTCGTGCTGCAGCTGCGCCGCAAGACCTTCGTCGCCCGGTTCAGCAACGTCGAACTGCTCGGCAGCGTGGCGCCGCGCCGGCCGGGTTGGCGCCGGCACCTGACGTTCGCGCTGCTGCTGGTCGGGTTGTCGGTGCTCTCGGTCGGGGTGGCCAAGCCGGCGGCCAGCGTGCGGGTGCCGCGCGACCAGGCCACGGTCATGCTCGCGATCGACGTCTCGCTGTCGATGAAGGCCACCGACGTCGCACCGACCCGCATCAAGGCCGCCCAGTCGGCTGCGCACTCCTTCGCGGGCCTGCTGCCCGCGCGCATCAACCTGGGACTGGTCAGCTTCGCGCGCACCGGCAACGTCCTGGTGTCGCCGACCACCAACCGCGACCAGGTCAACCGGTCCATCGACGGGCTGCAGCTCGCGAGCTACACGGCGATCGGCGACGGCATCATCGCGTCCCTGAACGCCATCAAGAGCTTCAGCTCCGCCTCGCAGGCCAAGGGCGCCAAACCGGTCCCTGCGCGCATCGTGTTGCTCAGCGACGGCGAGCGCACCGTCGGCACCACCATCGCCGCCGCCGTGGCTGCGGCGAAGGCGGCCCACGTGAAGGTCTCGACGATCGCGTTCGGCACCGACACGGGCACCGTCACCCAGGACGGCCAGACGATCCGCGTCCCGGCCAACCGCGGACAGCTCCGCTCCATCGCGCAGCAGACCGGCGGCAGCTTCGACACCGCAGTGTCGGAGTCCCAACTGCGCAAGGTGTATTCCGACATCGGCTCGCAGATCGGCTACACCACCGAGCACCGCGACATCAGCTACCGATTCCTGGTGGCGGGGCTGCTCGTCCTGTTCGGCGCCGCCGCGTCGTCGATGCTGTGGGCGGGTCGGCTCCTCTGACTCAGGCCCACGGGTCGAGCACGAGCTTGCCGACGGAACTGCGGTCGAGCAGCGTGCGGTGCGCATCGCCGACGGTGTCGAGGGAGTAGGTCCCGCCGACGACCGGGCGCAGGTCGCCGTTGCCGATGAGCGTGAACAGGTCGGTCAGCGCGGCGCTCATCAGCTCCGGGCGCATCGCGATGTGCATGAGCCAGAACCCGATGACCGCGGTGCTGCGGGCCATCAGTCTGGTCGGCTCGACCGCGGTGCCGGGCGTGCGTCCGGCCATGCCGAACACGGCCAGCCGGCCCAGCGGGGCAAGCGCGTCGAGGCTCTGGTCGAACACCGCGCCGCCGGTCATCTCGAGCACGACGTCCACCCCGCGCCCGCCGTTGGCCTCGCGCAGGGCGCCCTTGAGATCGGGCGTGCGCGAGTCGAGCGCGACATCGGCGCCGAGCTCGAGGGTCAGCGCCCGCTTGTCCTCGCCCGAGGCCGTCGCGATCACCCGTCCGGCGCCCCACCGCTTGGCCAGCTGGATGGCCAGGGTGCCGACGCCGCCGGCGCCGGCGTGCACGACGACAGTCTCGCCGGGTTGCAGGTGGGTGCTCGTGCGCAGCAGGTGCCAGGCGGTCACGCCCTGCACCAGCGAGGCCAGGGCCTGCCCGTCGGACACCGCGTCCGGGACGGGCACGAACCGCGCCGGTTCGGCGGCGATGCGCTGGGCGTATCCGCCCGAGCCGACCAGGCCGAGCAGGCGCCGACCGCCGGCGTCGCGCACCACGACCTCGCCGCCCGGGATGAGCGGCAGCTGCTGCGGGGCGAGGTAGGAGTCCTCGGTCTGGTGGGTGTCGGCGTAGTTGATGCCCGCTGCCACGACATCGAAGACCTGCTGGCCGTCGCCCGCGGCCGGCTCGGGCAGCTCGGTGGGGACGAGGATCTCGGGGCCGCCGAAGGCGGTGATCTGGATGGCACGCATCTGGCCGAACCTACGCGCGTCGGCGTACCGGCCGGTAGCACGGTGCGGGCAGCCGGGTGACGCCGATCCGCTAGCGTCGCAGTGGTGAGTGACACGACAGCCCAGGCCCGCACGGTGCTGGTCACCGGCGGTAACCGCGGCATCGGGATGGCCATCGCGCGCGCGTTCGCGGCCAACGGCGATCGGGTGGCCGTGACGCACCGCGGCAGCGGCGTACCCGAGGGTCTGTTCGGGGTGCGCTGCGACGTCACCTCGACCGACGACGTCGAGGCCGCGTTCGCCGCCGTCGAGGCCGAGTACGGGCCGGTCGAGGTCCTGGTGTCCAACGCCGGCACTACCGACGACACGCTGTTGCTGCGGATGAGCGAGGAGTCGTTCACCGGCGTCGTCGACGCGAACCTCACCGGCGCCTACCGCGTCGCCAAGCGCGCCACCCAGGGCATGTTGCGGGCCAAGCGCGGACGGCTGATCTTCATCTCCTCGGTCGTCGCGCTGGTGGGCGCGCCCGGGCAGGCGAACTACGCATCGTCGAAGGCCGGGCTCATCGGCCTGGCGCGATCGATCGCTCGAGAGCTGGGCAGCCGGTCGATCACGGCGAACGTCATCGCTCCCGGGTTCATCGACACCGACATGACTGCGGCCATGACCGAGGCACGCAGGAGCGAGGTGCTGGCCACCGTGCCGCTCAAGCGCTACGGCGAGGTCGACGACGTCGCCGCGGCCGCCCTGTACCTGGCTTCGCCCGGTGCCGGCTACGTCACCGGCGTGGTGCTGCCGGTCGACGGCGGCGTCGGCATGGGTATCTGAGACGTCGGAGGGACACACACCTATGGCACTGCTCGACGGCAAGCGGCTGTTGATCACCGGCGTGATCACTGACGCCTCGATCGCGTTCTCGATCGCCCGGCTCGCCCAGGAGGAGGGCGCCACCGTCGTGCTCACCGGGTTCGGCCGGATGTCGCTCGTCGAGCGGGTCGCGCGGCGGCTGCCGCAGCCGCCGCCGGTGATCGAGCTCGACGTCGCGAACCAGGAGCACCTCGACACGCTGGCAGACCGGGTGCGCGAGCACGTCGACGGCATCGACGGGGTCGTGCACGCCATCGGCTTCGCACCGGCATCGTGCCTGGGCGGCGACTTCCTGGCCACGCCGTGGGACGACGTCGCCACTGCGCTACAGGTCTCCACGTTCTCCCTGAAATCACTCGCGGTCGCGACCCTGCCGCTGTTCCCCGAGACCGGCGGTTCGATCCTCGGCCTGACCTTCGACGCGTCGGTCGCGTGGCCGGCCTACGACTGGATGGGGGTGGCCAAAGCAGGCCTCGAGTCGACGTCGCGCTACCTCGCGCGCGAACTGGGGCCCCGCAACATCCGGGTCAACCTCATCTCGGCCGGACCGCTGCGCACCATGGCGGCCAAGAGCATTCCCGGGTTCAGCCAGTTCGAGGACGCCTGGACCGGCCGCGCCCCGCTGGGCTGGGACAACACCGACATCGAGCCGGTGGCGCGCACCAGCGCCGCGCTGCTGTCCGACTGGTTCCCGTCGACGACCGGCGAGATCGTGCATGTCGACGGCGGCTTCCACGCCATGGGTGTCTGATGCCTGCTCCCACGACGGGTTCGACGTCGTTCGACGCGTTGCTGTTGTTGTCCTTCGGCGGCCCGGAGGGTCCCGACGACGTCATGCCGTTCCTGCGCAACGTCACCCGCGGGCGCGGCATCCCGGACGCGCGCCTGGCCGACGTCGCCGAGCACTACCAGCACTTCCACGGTGTGTCGCCGATCAACGAGCAGAACCGCGCGCTGATCGATGCGATCCACGCCGAGCTCGGCCGCCGCGGGCACGACCTGCCGATCTACTGGGGCAACCGCAACTGGAAGCCCTACGTCGCCGACGCGGTACGCCAGATGCGCGACGACCAGGTGGCTAACGCCGTCGTGTTCGCCACCAGCGCGACGTCGTCCTACTCGTCGTGCCGGCAATACCGCGAGGACCTCGCGCAGGCGCGGACCATGGCCGGCGACCACTCGCCCGAACTCGTCAAGATCCGGCACTTCTTCGACCATCCGGGCTTCATCGAGGCCACCGCCGCCGGCCTGCGCGCCGCCCTCGACTCGCTGCCCGCCGAACACCGGGACGCCGCCCGCCTGGTCTTCACCGCCCACTCGATCCCGCAGACGATGAACAACGGCTCCGGTCCGCAGCGCAACGGCCTCTACGCCGCGCAGCAGCGCGAGACCGCGCGGCTGACCGCCGAGGCAGTGCGCGGCCCCGGCGCCGAGTTCGACCTCGTGTGGCAGTCGCGGTCGGGGCCGCCGCAGGTGCCGTGGCTCGAGCCCGACGTCAACGACCACCTCGAGCAGCTGTCGGCGAAGGGCGTCGAGGCCGTCGTGGTGGCGCCGACCGGTTTCGTGTCCGACCACCTCGAGGTGCTCTGGGACCTCGACACCGAGGCCAAGGCGACCGCAGGACGTCTGGGCATGGCCTTCGCCCGCGCGGCGACGGCCGGCACCCATCCCGCGTTCGTCGCCGCGATCTGCGACCTGGTCGAGGAACGCACCTCCGGCCGCGAGCCAGAGCACCTCGGCAACTTGGGTCTGTGCGGCATCGACTGCCCGATCGGCTGCTGCCCCGCACCGAAGCGCGGCGGACCGCCGGCGGCTGCGGGGACTACGTAGCGCTGCGCTCGCTGGCGGCCCGCAGCTCGTCCTGGTAGCCGCGGGACTCGGTGCCCCGCACGGCGGCCGGCCGCCCGGCCCGCAGCAAGTCGCGCCAGTCGTCGACGCCCCACTGGGAAGGCTGGGTCGTGGCCAGGAAGTTCTCGACCGCGCCGACAAAACGCAGCGGGTCGGTGTGGAACGGGAAGTGCCCGGCCTCGTCGAAGATCTCCAACAGGCTGCCGGGCATCGCCGCGTGCGCCTGGTAGGCGTGCCCGACCGGCACGACGGTGTCGAGCGCGCCCCAGACCAGCAGCGTGGGCAGCGCCCGCACGAGGTAGGCGCGGTCGAGCATGGTGACGACCTGCCCGCGCCAGTCCACGACCGCGCGCAACGTGCGGATGAACGCCGCGCGTGACGTTGCGTCGGGCAGCGATTCGACGACCCGGGTGAGGTCGGGTGCGTCGACGCGAATCCCCGCGTCGAGCCGGCTGAGCAAGGCCACCGCGGCGTGGACGGCCATCCGGGCGCCGGGCAGCCGCAGCGAGGCCAGCACGGCCTGCGCGCCGGGCAGGCTGGCCGCCCGCAGCAGCGGCGAGACGTGCTTGCCGGCGCCGCCCGAGGACACGAGCACCATCCGCTCGGTGCGTTCCGGGAACTGGTAGGCGAACTGCATCGCCACCCCGCCGCCGAGCGAGTGCCCGACGAGCGTCACCCTGTCGATGTCGAGCACGCCGAGCAGGTCGCGCATGCCGTTGGCGTACGCCGCGACAGAGTAGTCGGCGCGCGGCTTGGCCGAGCTGCCGTGACCGAGCAGGTCGGGTGCGATCACTAGGTGATGCCGGGCGAGCGCCGGCATGACCGTGCGCCAGGTGGCTGAGCTGTCGCCGATGCCGTGGATGAGCAGCAGCGGCGGCCCGCTGCCGGCGATCCGGAACACCCGCCGGTAGCCGTGCACGACGCGCGACTCGATGCGCACCACCGGCCCGTCCTCCGGCACGGGCTGCAGCGACCGCACGTTCATCGGGCCCATGCTCGTCGCGCCATGAGTCGGCCCTGTTGCCGGGACGTTGCGCGAGGGGGATACCGCCGCGTCCTGTGCCGGGACGTGCGTCAGCCGACGGGCGGTACCTCGGCGGGATCGGCGTTGTACGCGGCCAGCCGGGCGCGGCGCACCGCGGT
>CAZZZE010000153.1:0-6560 GCA_964658365.1 uncultured Jatrophihabitantaceae bacterium | reverse complement strand
CGCCTGACCCGGGCGGCGGCGGGCGACAGGAGCAGCGCCAAGACGACCAGGGCGCCGAGCCCCCACCACAGCGGGTCGAGCGACACCGCGTGCGTGCCCGGGTCGGCCCGGTTCGCCGTGCTCGCGCTCGGGGCGGCCGCCGACGTCGTCGGCGCGGCCGACGAGGCCGTGGCGCTGCCGCTGTTGGCCTTGGGCAGGGCGTCGCTGTTGTTGCTGCCGGAGTAGGAGTGCGGCGCCCAGGGCAGGTCTGTCGTGCTGCCGCCGACGAGGCCGGACGCCGGCGTGGGGTCGAACGGGACCCAGCCGACCCCGCTGAAGTAGGCCTCGACCCAGGAGTGCGCGTCGGAACTGGTGACGGTGAAATCGCCGTGGCTGTCGGTGGCGTCGTGCATGTAGCCGAGCACGACCCGCGCCGGGATCTTGGCTTCCCGCAACATGACCGCCATCGCCGCGGCGTACTGCTGGCAGAAGCCGCGCTTGTTCTTCAGGAAGTCGACGAGCGCTGAGCCGGAGTCGCCCTCCTTCGTCTTCAGGTCGTAGACGAAGCCGTTGGTCGGATCGGTGAAGTAATCGTTGATGGCGCGGGCCTGCTGGTACGGGCTGGACCGCCCTGTGGTCAGTCGCCCGACCAGATCCTGGACGTAGCCGGGGACGTTGCCGGGCAGCTGCAAGTCGCCGGCGAGTGCGGCGCCGGAGGAGCCGGTCGCGGCCGTCAGCTGCTTCACGGTGGGCGCCGGCTGGTCGAAGTCCTCGAGGTAGGTCTGGCCCTTGTCGACCTTCGTCCCGAGCAGGATCTGGTCCTTCGGCGCCCACGTGCCGCCGTCGAGACCGGTGACCGAATTCGGGATCGAGAACACCGGGGCGTTGCCGGTCAGGCCGGTGATCTTGATGCGGGCCTGCATCTGGACGCTGTTCTGCGCCCGGCCGCCGTTGGGCTGCGTGGGGAAGTTGCCGTCGTCGATGGACAGCTCGCCGCCGTGCTGACTGACCTGGAAGCCGTCGCCGGTGTAGTCCTCGAGGACGTTGACACGCAGGTAGAACGGCTGGGTCGAGCCGCCGCCGGTGATGTGCACGTCGGCCATCGGGTAGGCCGTCGGCTGGTTGAGCTGACCCTTCAGCGCCGCGAACGGGCTGATCGACCCGCCCCCGGACCCGCCGAAGCCCCCGACGCCGCTGCTGCCGCCGTTGGCATGGAAGGCGTTGGCGATGAGATTGCGCGACTGCCCCGGCACCGCCAGCGGGGCCAGTACGGCCAGGACGAGCGCGACCACCACGATGCGCGGCGTCGACACCGACCAGCGCGCGCTCGTCGCGGCCCGACGCGAGCCGCGGAAGCGGCGTCCCCAGCGGTCGAGCTCGTCGCCGGCGTCGAGGCCGAGCAGCAGCAGGAAGCCGATCGCCGAGACGACGAACCACACCCACGACACCGGCTTGCGGGGCACCGCGCCCGAGACGGTGTAGACGACGAGCAGCGGAACACCGGCCAGGGCGCCGCGCCGACCGACGACCGCGATCAGGTCGATGAGCGCGGCCAGCAGGCCGAGCAGCGCGCAGAGGACGAGCTTGACCGCCGGCGTGCTGTGGATGGGGGCGACGGAGTTCGCCGTCGTGTCGTGCAACCTGTGCAGCGCGTTCGAGATGTCACCGGCGGTGCCGGTCGTGGGGATGAACCCGGCGAGCGCATGGCCGGGGACGAAGCGCAGCGTCAACCACGGGACGAGCAGGATGATGCCCGGCCAGATGTCGAGCGCACCGGGTGGCCGCCGGCGCCGCAGCCACAGGGCAGGGCCGAGCGCGATGAGCATGGTGAGCCAGACGTCGGCCAGCCAGGCCCAGTCACTGAAAATGCCCTTGAGCGGCACCATGCCGAGCCCGGCGCCGAGCAGGGCCTGGGCGGTCCGGCGGACGCCCGGATCGATGCCTGCGCGCGGTGGACGCGGCGCCGCCGGGGCCAGGCGGGTGTGCGCGGTGGCCGTCATCGTGCCGCTGTCGCCCAGGACGCCGGTCCGGCGCCGGCCATCAGCAACTGCCACGCGTGCGGCAACGGCGTGCCGCGCGCGACGACCTGGACGCGCCACCCCGACGATCTCAGCACCGCACCGGCAGCCTCGGCCGCCGACGGTTGTCCCGGCGCCCGGACAGCCGTCGAGGCCCGATCGGCCCAGGACTCGACGTCGAGCAGCAGCGCCAGCGCGGGCGTGGCCCGACCGCGGGGCGGGGCGCCGCAGAGCAGGCGGATGTCGTCGGCGCTCACGTGGCCGAGCACGGCGATGAGCGTGGAGTCGCGAGCCGCCGCGCGGATGAGGTCCGAGATCCGGGTCAGGTCGGCGGCCGGCGACTCGCGGATCGTGGCGAGGTGCGTCGAGAACTGGTCGGCGTCGGCGAACTGAGCCCGCGTGCTCTGCTGCGGGTCGACGATCAGGCCGACGTCGCGGCCCGCGCGCAGGGCCCGCACGCCGATGCTGGCCGCGGCGCTGACCGCCCACTCCAGGCTGCTGGCGCGACGCTCGTCGTTGTCCTCGGCGGCCCCCGGCTCGGCCTCGCCGGGCCGGGATCGGTGCGCGCTCGCACGGACGTCGAGCAGCACCGTGCTGTGCGCGCGCCAGGGCCGCTCGGCCTGGCGCACCATCAGCTGCCCGGTGCGCGCGGTGGAGCGCCAGTGGATCTTGCGCAGATCGTCACCGACCCGGTATTCGCGGGTCGAGGCGTCGTCGGCGCCGTGCGAACCGATCGAGTGGCTGCCGGAGCTGCCGCCCAGCTCGTCGGAACGGGGCGGGTCGACGGTCGGCAACCGGTCGACGCGCGGGGTGACGAGGAACTCGGTCGTCGTGCTGAACGAGCGGGTCAGCTCGATCATCCGGAACGGGTCACCGAGCCGGATCCGCAGCGGTCCGACGCGGTAGCGGCCCCGGCCGAGCGCCGGGATGCGGTAGCTGACCGTGCGCGCCTCGCGCCCGGCCAGCGAGTCGACGACGAAGCGCGCCCGACCGGTGACCTGGGCGGGCAGCTGGTCCTCGAGCATCAGCGCGCCGGTGGGCAGCACCGAACGGTTCGTGATCGTCAGGTTGACGGTGACGGTGTCGCCGGAGGCCGCGCGCCGGGGATCGAGGCCGCGGCGGTTGGCGACCTGCAGGCGCGAGCGGTGCACGACGAAGGCGGCGACCAGCGGAACGGCGGCGGCGAGGACGCCGGCGCGGACGAGATCGGTCTCGCCCAGGCCCAGCCCGCACAGCATCGCGGTGATCCCCGCTGCCAGCAGGCAGCTGGCCCGGGTGGTCAACCCGAGCCGTCGACTGCGCCCCATGCTCAGCGGGTCCCGTCTCCGGCCCGGAAGATCGGCGTCGGGCCGGCGCCGGGAATGGCCGTTGTCTGCCCGATGCGGGTAAGCACGTCCCGGGCGCTGCGCCCGGCGACGTGGGCCTCCGGGGTGAGCAGCAGGCGGTGGGCCAACACCGGGATCAGCAGGAACTGCAGATCGTCGGGGATGACGTAGTCGCGGCCGGTCAGCGCCGCCCACGCCTTGGCCGAGCGCAGCAACTGCAGCGTGGCTCGCGGTGACGCGCCGAGCCGCAGCTCCGCGGCCTGCCTCGTGGCCTCGGCGAGATCGACGGCGTAGGCCTTGATCGCGTCGGAGACGTAGACGCCGCGCACCGCGCCGACCAGCGCGCGGATCTCGTCGGCGTCCGACACCGGCTGCAGCTCGTCGAGCGGGTCGGCGGCGGCGTGCTCGTCGAGCATCGCGATCTCGGCGCCGCGGTCGGGATAGCCCATCGAGATGCGGGCGGTGAACCGGTCACGCTGGGCCTCGGGCAGCGCGTAGGTGCCCTCCATGTCGATCGGGTTCTGGGTGGCCAGCACCATGAACGGCGCCTCGAGGTGGTAGGTCTCGCCGTCGACGGTGACCTGGCGTTCCTCCATGCACTCGAGCAGGGCGGCCTGCGTCTTCGGCGAGGCCCGGTTGATCTCGTCGCCGACGACGATGTTGGCGAACACCGGGCCGGGCTTGAACTCGAAGTCGCGGTCCTCGGAGTTGTAGACGCTGACGCCCGTGACGTCGCTGGGCAACAGGTCCGGGGTGAACTGGATGCGGCGCACGGAACAGTCGATCGAGCGGGCCAGCGCCTTGGCGTACTTCGTCTTGCCGACCCCGGGGACGTCCTCGATCAGCAGGTGTCCCTCGGCCAGCAGCACGGTCAGCCCCATGCGCACGGCCTGCGACTTGCCCTCGATGACCTGCTCGATGTTGGTCGCGATGCGCTTACCGGCGTCGGCCACCGCGCTCAACGGCAGCGACGGCGCGGGGCCCGCTCCGGCATCGGGGCCGGCGTGCCGGGCACTGCGGGACCGCTCGTCCACGAGTTACGTCCTTCGGTGTCGTCGTCCGCCCACCGATCGGGGTGCGCGGGTCCTTCGAGTATGCCGACTCGGGGCGCCGGAGGCACGAGTCGCGATCGACGTCCGGTCGGGCCGACGCTCGCCGCGACACGGCTGAGCTGCCATTGACGGTGGCATGATGTGGGTTAGAGTGGGGGGCAGTGGGGAAAGATGGCGGCTACTGGGCCGAAATCGCCCCGGAGTGGGTCTCGGAGGTGGGCGGCCGTGTTCCTCGGCACGCACACCCCGAGGCTCGACGACAAGGGCCGGCTGGCGTTGCCGGCGCGGTTCCGGCAGGACCTGGAAGGAGGACTGGTGATCTGCAAGGGACAGGATCGGTGCCTCTACGTCTTCCCGGTCGGCGAGTTCACCCGCGTCACCGAGTCGCTGCGCACCGCTCCCGTCACCGACCGCCGCGTGCGCGACTACTCCCGGGTGCTGTTCGCCAGCGCCTCGCAGGAGAACCCCGACAGCCAGGGCCGCATCACGGTTCCGCCGACCCTGCGCGACTACGCCGGGCTGTCGAAGGAATGCGTGGTCATCGGCGCCAACACCCGCATCGAGGTGTGGGACGCCAGCGCCTGGAACGACTACCTGCACGCCACCGAACCGGGCTTCTCCGACATCGCCGAGGAGGTCCTGCCCGGGGTGCTGTAACCGTCGACGACCCGGCCTGTGGCCTCCTCCCGTCCAACCACCTGACGTCACTTCCCCGGCGCCAGGCGGGACGGGCGGGGACCAGAAGCCGGGTCACTTCACCCTCCTCACCGCACATCCCTACCGAAAGCGACACGCATGACGAGTGACGAGCAGGCGGGCACCGCGCCGGGCCACGTGCCCGTGCTGCTCGAGCGCGTACTCGCCCTGCTGGCCCCGGCGCTGTCCGACCGGCCGGCGGTGGCCGTCGACGCCACGCTCGGGCTCGGCGGACACGCGGAGGCGCTGCTCGCCGCACACCCGCAGCTGACGCTCGTCGGTCTCGACCGCGACCAGAGCGCGCTCGCCCACAGCCGCAACCGGCTCGCGCGCTACGCGGGACGCATCCACCTCGTCCACGCGGTGTACGACCGGATGCCCGACGTCCTGGACGAGCTCGGCATCCACGGGGTGGACGGCCTGCTGTTCGACCTCGGCGTGTCCTCGATGCAGCTCGACGTCGCCGAGCGCGGGTTCGCCTATGCGCAGGACGCGCCGCTGGACATGCGCATGGACCAGAGCGCCGGCATCACCGCCGAGGACGTCGTCAACACCTATTCCGTCGCCGAGCTCGCGCGGGTCCTGCGCGTGTACGGCGAGGAACGGTTCGCCCTGCGGATCGCCCAGTCGATAGACCGCGAGCGCCGGGTGGCCCCGCTGCGGTCGACAGCTGTACTGGCCGAGCTGGTGCGCGAGGCGATACCCGCCGCGACGCGCCGGCGCGGGGGCCACCCAGCCAAGCGGACGTTCCAGGCGCTGCGCATCGAGGTGAACGCCGAGCTCGACGCGGTGCGATCGGCCGTGCCCGCGGCGCTGCGGGAACTGGCGGTCGGCGGCCGCATCGTCGTGCTCGCCTACCACTCGCTCGAGGACCGCATCGTCAAGCAGTCCTTCGCCGAGCTGGCCACCGACCGCACCCCGCCGGACCTGCCGGTGCCGCTGCCCGACAGCGGGCCGCAGCTGCGGCTGCTGAGTCGCGGCGCCGAGGCGGCCAGCGATGTCGAGATCGCCGAGAACCCGCGAGCCGCGTCGGTGCGCCTGCGCGCGGCCGAACGGATCCGGCAGGCCTCGTGAGCGGGACTCGCCGAGCGGACGGGGGTGCACCACCGCGCGCACCCCGACGGGCGCCGCGGGTGCCGTTCGCCCTGCTGGTCACCGCGTTGATCGTCGGCGGCCTCGGCCTGCTGCTGGCGCTGAACACCGCGTCGGCGGCCAACGAGCTCGAGCGGCACAACCTGGCCGCCAAGGACCAGAACGTCGCCGCGCAGGTGCAGCAGCTGCGCAACGAGGTCGCTCTGAGCGCGGCCCCGGGCAGCCTGGCCAGCGCGGCGGCGGCGCTGGGCATGGTGCCCGCCGAGAACCCGGCCTTCCTCGTGCTCGGTGCCGACGGCTCGGTGAAGGTGCTCGGCAAGCCGAAGGCGGTGTCCGCCCCGCCGGCCATCGCTCCCGCGACGACCAGCGCGAGGAAGACGCCCGCCGCGAGGAAGACG
>CAZZZE010000152.1:0-6583 GCA_964658365.1 uncultured Jatrophihabitantaceae bacterium | reverse complement strand
GCCCAGATCCGCGCCCAGGTCGGCCACCAATGCACTCAGCTCGGCGAGTCGAACCGCGAGCCCGTCGAGCTCGGCGTCGCCACCGGCCTGTGCGCCCAGTGACCGGTCGGCCACCGCGAGCAGCGACAGCACGTCGATGGTGTCGGCGGCGGGGTCGTCGGCGTCGCCGACGAGCGCGTCGTGCGCAGCGCGGGCCGCGGAGGTCAATGCGTCGGCCCGCCCGAGCCGGAGGGCCAGGCGGGTGAGCTCGGCGGCCTCGTCCGGTTCCGGGGCGACGCTGTCGATCTCGGCGATGCCGTAGCCCAGCAAGTCTGCTTCGCGTCGCAGTTCGGCGGCGCGCGCCACCCGGTCGGTCAGCTCGGCGTCGGTCCGGCGCCAGAGACGGAACGCCTCGGAGTAGTCGGCGAGGTCGATCCCGGCGTAGCGGTCGAGCGCGGCGCGCTGGGCAGCAGGGCGGGTAAGGCGTAGCTGGTCGGACTGGCCGTGCACGGCCACGAGGTGCTCGGCCACCTCGACCAGCACGGTCACCGGGACGCCGGCCCCGCCGGCGAAGGCGCGGGAGCGACCGGACCCGCTGACCACGCGGCGCAGCAGCAGTTCCTCCTCGGGACGGCCGGTTCCGGTGTCCAGGTCGCCACCGGCCGCGCGCACCCGTGCTGCCGCCGGCGAGTTCGGCGCCAGCAGCAGCCGGCCATCGATACCGGCCTGCTTCGCACCCGTGCGCACCCGCGCGGCGTCGGCCCGGCTGCCGCAGAGCAGGGTCAGCGCGGTCACGACCATCGTCTTGCCGGCGCCGGTCTCACCCGTGACGACGGTCAGCCCCGGGCCGAGGGGCAGCGTCGCGTCCTCGATGACTCCGAGACCGCTGATCCGCAGCTCCTCCAGCACCCCACGAGGCTAGCCGCGGCCGGACCCGCCGGCGCCGACCGGTGTGGACGGTGCTCACTCAGTCCTCGTCGGGCGGCGTTGAGGCCTCGCGCAGGCTGCGGACGGGTAACTGGAACTTCGACACCAGACGGTCGGTGAAGGTGACGTCGCCGAGCCGGACGACCCGAACGGGCAGGGCACCACCCTTGATCCGCACCCGGGCGCCGGCTTGTACGGGGTAGGAGCGTCGGCCGTCGCAGCTCAGCACCGCCGCGTGTGTCGCGCTGACCAGCTCGATGTCGACCGTGGACGACGACGCGACCACGAAGGGGCGGGCGAACAGCGCATGGGCGGCGTTGGGGACGATCAGCATCGCGTCGACGCTGGGCCACAGGATCGGGCCCCCGATCGAGAACGCGTAGGCGGTCGAGCCGGTGGGCGTCGCGCAGAGCACGCCGTCGCACCCGAAGCGCAGGAAGGGGCGCTCGTCGACGGCCACCGCGACCTCGAGCATGCGCTCGCGATTGGTGCGCTCCAGCGACGCCTCGTTCAGCGCCCACGTCCGGCTCACGACCTGACCGTCGACGATGATCTCTGCGTCGACGGTGACCCGCTCCTCGATCTCGAATGACCCCTGCGTCAGCGTGGCGACCGTGTGGTCGAGCTTGGCGGGCTCGGCCTCCGCCAGGAAGCCGACGTGGCCCAGGTTGACGCCGAGCATGGCCACGCCCGCCGGGCGGGCGAGCTCGGCCGCGCGCAGCAGGGTGCCGTCGCCGCCCAGCGCGATGACGAACTCGCAGTCCCGGGCGGCGTCGGCCTCGTCCATGACCCGGACGCTGTTGCCGACGCATGCCGCCGCCTCGCTGCGCAGCATCCGGACCTCGAAGCCGGAGTCGCGCAGCAGCGAGGTGGCACGGGTGGCGAGCTCGATGATCCGACGGCGCGACGTGTGCGCCACGAGCAGGACGGATCTCATGCCCCGCCTCCGGTGGGTGCGGTGTCGCCGGGGCTGGCGGGGCTGTCGGCTGCGACCACGATGGCGGTGATCTCCTCGGCGCTCAGGCCGTTGCCGTCGGTTCGGCGCAGCCACACGAAGAATTCCACGTTTCCGGACGGACCGGGCAGCGGGCTGCGCACCACCCCCTGCACCGACCAACCCAGGCCAGCCGCGACCGAGGCGACGTGCACGACCGCGTCGGCCCGGTGCCCGACGTCGCGGACGACTCCCCCGGCGCCGAGCCGGTCGCGGCCGACCTCGAACTGCGGCTTGACCATCGGCAGCAGATCGCCGTCGTGCGCGGTACAGGCCGACAGCGCCGGCAGCACGATGGGCAGCGAGATGAACGACAGGTCGGCCACTGTCAGCTCGGCCGGGCCGCCGATCGCATCGGGCTCCAGCGTCCGGACATTGGTGCGGTCGATTACCTCGACGCGCTCATCGGTGCGCAGCGACCACGCCAGCTGCCCGTAGCCGACGTCGACGGCGACGACGTGTGCGGCCCCGGCGCGCAGCAGGACGTCGGTGAACCCGCCGGTCGACGCGCCCGCGTCGAGACAGCGACGGCCCGTCACGGTGATTTTCGGGAACGCGGCCAGCGCCCCGGCGAGCTTGTGGCCACCGCGCGACGCGTAACCCGGGTCGCTGTCGTCGGCGAGCACCCGCACCGACGCGTCACCGTCGACACCGGTGGCCGGCTTGCTGGCGGTGACCCCGCGCAGCTCGACCCGCCCCTGCGCGATCAGCGTCGCGGCATGCTCCCGCGAGCGCGCCAGACCGCGCCGCACCAGTTCGGCGTCGAGCCGCGACAGTCGTCGAGCCACGCGCTCAGGCGTCGTCGATGGCAGCGAGGGCGTCCTGGAGTTCGGCGTGCACGGACTGGTAGACGTCAGGTTGCTCGTGCAACGGCAGCTCGTGCACGCCGTCGAGCCGGGCCACGGCAGCCGCCACCGACGAGCTGCCCGCCGGCTGGCGGTGCACGGAGCCTCCAGCGGAAGCCACGGGGCGGGCGGCCGCGTCGCTCTGAGGGGCGGCGGGCGACTCGAAGGCGGTCACGAGACTCCTGAGGTCCTGACGGTCGGGCTGGCGTGGCCCCGTACGGGTGCCTCGGCCCGACGGTACTAGTTCCGCTGTGCGGTAGCGTCGTGCGCGTTCTGATCATGCTCGGCCCAGGTGCCCCGAAGCGGTACCGCGGTGAAACGGAGTTCCGGTGGCGAGTCTGCAGGAGTGCGAGCAGGCGCTGCACGAGCTGGCGGACCGGCTCGCGGAAAAGGACGCGGCCCAGCGCACCAGCGGCTTCGACCGATCGCTGAGCTGCACGATCCGAGATCTCGACGCGGTGTTCGGTGGTCGGCTGCACGACGGCCTGCTGCTCGACATCAAGCAGGTCGAGTCTGCATCTGCCCAGATCAAGCTCAACCTCACCAGCGACGACCTGCTGGCGTTGGTGGCGGGATCGCTGAACCTCGCGTCGGCCTGGGCCGGTGGCCGGGTGACAGTGAACGCCGGCATCCGAGACATGATGAAGCTGCGCTCGATTTTCTGACCGGCGGACTCCTACTCGCCGGGCAGCCCCAGGCTTGCGACCATCGTCGCGGCCTGCTCGTCGGACTCGGCGCCGACGACCGTCACCAGCTCGGTTGTCCCTTGCGTGCCCGACCAGAGAGCACCGCACAGCGCGCGAATCGCGTCGAGCTGGTCCTCGCCGAAACCCGACCCGTCGAGCGAGCTCGACGTCGCCGGCCGGAGTTCGGCACTGCGATGGCCGGCGTCGTCGTCGGTCGAACTCAGCGTCGCCCGAGCCTGTCGCTGCGACGAGCGGTCGACCACCGCCGCCCAGCGACCGCAGCGGGCACCGGAGTCCGCGACGTCGACGTTCGGGTGGGGCAGCAGGATCTCGCTGAGGTCCTGACCCAGGTAGGTCGGGCGGTGCGGGGCGGCCGCGCTGAGCAGGTCCAGCAACGTGGTCACTCCGGAGAACACGAGCACGCTGTCGCACCCCACCGCATTCGCGCCCTCGATGTCGGTGTCGAGCCGGTCGCCCACGACGAGCGGGGTCTGCGCGCCGGTGCGCAGCACCGTCTCGCGGTGCATCGTCGGGTCGGGTTTGCCGGTGACGACGGGGTCGGTCCGCGTGGCGTGCTGTAGCGCTTTCACCAGCGACCCGTTGCCGGGCAGCGGGCCGCGCGGCGACGGGACCGTCGGGTCGACGTTCGTCGCCACCCACGGCACCCGGCGGTTGATCGCCACCGCCCCCTCGGACAGCAGCGCCCAGTCCATATCCGGCGAGAAACCCTGAACCACGGCATCCAGGTGTCCCTCGGCGTTCTGCACTGGCGTCAGCCCTCGCTCCATGAGCGCCTCGGTGAGACCAGTGGTGCCGAGCACCAGGATGCGGGCGCCGGGCGGCAGTCGGTCGGCCAGGTAGCGGGCCGCAGCCTGCGAGGAGGTGATCACCTCCTCCGCCTGCGCGCTGATCCCCAGCTCGGTGAGGTGCTGGGCGACGGCGTGCGGCGTCCGGGCCGCGTTGTTGGTGACGAATGCCAGGCGCATGCCGTCGCCGCGGGCATGCTCCAGCGCCTCCGGAACCCCGGCAACCGCATCGGGCCCGACGTAGACCACCCCGTCCAGATCCAGCATCGCCACGTCGTAGCACTGGGACAGCGGACGCTCGCAACCGCGCAACGTGGAGCTCACGGGTCGCATGATTCCACGACCTCGACGCTGCGTACGATCGCCAGACATGGACCCACAGGGCAGCGTCGAGGTCGACACCCCCGGACTCACGCAGGGATTCCGGCAGGGGCTCTCGCTCGAGCCGTTCCGAGCGATCCGCCCACACGGATCGCCGGAGCACATCGCGTCGTTGCTCTGCCCGCCCTACGACGTGATCAACGCGACGCAGAAGGCGGCACTGCTCGAGCGCAATCCCGACAACGCGGTCGGCGTGATCCTGCCCGACCCGACGCCCGAGGGGTACCTGGACGCTGCGCAGGGCCTGACCCGTCGCGTGCACGACGGCCTGTACACCGTGGACGAGGCGCCGGCTCTCTACGTCTACGAGATGAGCGACGGCGCGCAGCACACCACCCGCGGGCTGGTGGGTGCCGTCGAGCTGCGTGATCCGCTCGACGGGGTGATCCTGCCGCACGAGAACACCATGGCCGGCCCCGTTGCCGACCGCCTCGAGCTGATGACCGCCACCGACAGCGACCTCGAGCCGATCTATCTGGTCTACGACGGGGGCGGTGCGGCCTCTGCAGTCACCCGAGGCGTCGACGCGGATGCGCCGGTGGCGCAGGCGACCACCCCTGACGGCGTCACCCACCGGTTGTGGGCGGTCACCGATCCGGACGCGCACCGCGATGTGGCCGACGATCTGGCCGGCCGGCGCGCGCTGATCGCCGACGGTCATCACCGCTACGCCACGTACCGCGAACGGCAGCGGCGCCGACGCAGCGCCGACGGCCCGGGCGCCTGGGATCGCGGACTGGCGCTGCTTGTCGACTCCACCGACTACGGGCCGCAAGTGCACGCCATTCACCGGGTCATCCCGGGCTTGAGCTTCGCCGACGCGGTGGGGGGCGTCGCGGGCATCGGCCGCGCCGAACTGCTCGACACCGCCTCACCGATGGAGCCGGCCCGCACGACGCCGGGTTTTACGGTCGTGGTCACCGACGGAAGGCAGTCAGCGCTGATCACCGATCCCGACGGCGCGCTGCGCCACGCTGCGCAGCGACCAGGGGACGTGCCGGCACTTACCGAGCTTGACGTCACGGTGCTGCACCGCGGTCTGGTCGAACACGCATGGCACATCGTCGACGACGTCGACACCGTCACGTACGCGCACTCGGTCGAGGACGCTGTGCGCGACGCCCGCGCCTCGAATGGCGTAGCCGTCCTGTTGCGGGCCACTCCGGTGGCCGCGGTGACCGCCGTGGCCGCGGCCGGCGCGCGCATGCCGCGCAAGTCGACGCTGTTCACGCCCAAGCCGGCTTCCGGGTTGCTCATTCGCCGCCTCACCGACCAGCACGAGTGAGGCGGGCGGTCGCCACGTCGACGGTGTAGCGGCTGGTCGGCCCGGATTCGCCACGCCAGAAGCGGCGCTGCAGGCTGCCCTGTACCTCCAGCTGGTCGCCGGGTGCCGCCCGCGCCACGGTGCGGCGCACCCGCGCCCGGACGCTCGCGCAGTCGATGCTGTCTACCCGCACTCGGCCGCCGGGGTCCCGGTTGACGGTCAGGCGAAAGGTGGCCATTACGTCGCCGCTCGGTAGCTCGCGGATGACCGGCTCTTCGGCCAGCCGGCCGCGAAGGAACACGCAGTTGTCCGCAGCGGGCGGACCCTCGTTCGATGTCATGCCTGCAGCGTGCCTGGCACGCCGCTGCCGCGGCGGTGCACGGTTCGCTGCTGTGGATGGGAGGAGCTGCAGTGGACGAGAACGCAGGAACTGTCGGACGGGTGTGCTGTCCAGGGAGTTACAGGAGCGCCGCCGCCCGGTCGGCGGCGTCGAGTTCGCCGTCCGGGTCATGGGCGGCCGACGCGGCGAACCAGGTGGCCGCCTCCTGGGTACGACCGGCCGCCTCGAGCGCATCGGCGTAGGCGTACCAGAGCCGGACCGAACCGGGTCGCGGTCGGTCGCGGTCGAGACCGCCGCGGGCCAGTGTGGCCAGAGCGGCATCGAGCTGGCCGAGATCCCGCCGGGCGCCGGCAATCACGAT
>CAZZZE010000151.1:0-6592 GCA_964658365.1 uncultured Jatrophihabitantaceae bacterium | reverse complement strand
CCGTCGACATCGAGCACATCGACCACATCGTCGACATGCGCCGCTACCAGGTGCTCGTCGAGTCCTCGTTCCCGTCCGAGGCGGGTTCGATGCTGCGCAACATCGAGAACAAGGGCAACCCCTGGGGCATGGCCAACCGGGGCCGCAGCGAGTGGTTCTCGGACCTCTCGTTCGACGTCCGCGTCGCCGAGCCCGGCAGCCCGCTCGACCCCGAGGTCGAGTACCTGTTCTGGGTCGGCTGCGCCGGCGCCCTCGAGGACCGCTCGAAGAAGGTCACCGTCGCGTTCGCCGAGCTGCTGCACACCGCCGGTGTCGAGTTCGCGGTCCTGGGCGAGGGTGAGTCGTGCTCCGGCGACCCGGCCCGCCGGCTGGGCAACGAGTTCGTGTTCCAGATGCAGGGCATGCAGAACGTCGAGACGCTGAACTCGATCACCCGCGCCGAGCCGCTGAAGATCGTCGCCACCTGCCCGCACTGCTTCAACACGCTGGGCAACGAGTACCCGCAGCTCGGCGGGCACTACGAGGTCGTGCACCACACGCAGCTGCTCGGCAAGCTCGTCGCCGAGGGCAAGCTGACCCCGGTGGAGCCGATCGATAAAAAGGTCACCTACCACGACCCCTGCTACCTCGGCCGGCACAACAAGGTCTACACGCCCCCGCGCGAGGTGCTGGGCGCCATCCAGGGTCTGAAGTCCGAGGAGATGCACCGCTGCAAGGACCGCGGCTTCTGCTGCGGCGCCGGCGGCGCACGCTTCTGGATGGAGGAGAAGATCGGCAAGAAGATCAACGTCGAGCGCACCGACGAGGCCCTCGGCCTCGACCCGGACGTCATCTCCACCGCCTGCCCGTTCTGCATGGTCATGCTCTCCGACGCGGTCGCGGCCAAGGTCGGCGAGGGCGAGGCGCGCGAGGACGTCCAGGTGCTCGACGTCGCCCAGTTGCTGCGCCAGTCGATGCGCGGCCCGACGCCCGAGGCCACCGACACCCCCGGCGCGCCCCACCCGCACGACACCGATCCGGAGACCTCTCCGCAGACGGCGCCCGCGACCTGAGGACCGAGCCGGCGCTGAGACGGCTCAGGCCCTCTCAGTGCTGCCCGTTACGGTGACCGCGATGAACGCCGACCTCCGAACCCCGTCCCGCCCGCAGACCCATGTCTGAGCACGGACGGGGTCCGGACGGCGGCGGTGGTCGTCCGCGCCCGGCGAAGCCAGCGTTCGACGAGGACGAGGCCGGCGTGTTCGCGCGCACGTGGCACCGCCACGTCGAACGACGGCGACGCAGGAAAGCGCGCGTCAAGGCGATGCCCATGGGCAAGCGGGTGCTGCGCCGCTCGCTGATCCTCGGCACCTGGGGCCTCGGCGCGATCGCGAGCCTGATGATCGTCGCGGTCGTGCTGTTCTACGCGCTCACCGACGTCCCGCGGCCCGAGGACCTGCCCGCCGCCAACCAGCAGGTCGCCGTCATCCAGTACGCCGACGGCTCGACGCTGGCCAAGGTCGGCAGCGTCGACCGCACGATCGTGCACCTGAGCGCCGTGCCGGCCACGGTGCGCTGGGCCGTGCTCGCCGCGGAGGACCGCAGTTTCTACAGCGAGAACGTGGTGTCGATCAAGGGCACGGTCCGGGCCGCGCTGTCGGACATCGGCGGCGGCAACACCCAGGGCGGGTCGGGCATCACCCAGCAGTACGTCAAGAACGCCTACCTCAGCAATTCCCAGACGCTGGGCCGCAAGCTCAAGGAGCTGATGATCGCGGTGAAGTTGTCCCGCGAGTACAGCAAGGACCAGATCCTCGAGTACTACCTGAACACCGTGTACTTCGGCCGCAACACCTACGGCATCCAGGCCGCGGCGCAGGCCTACTTCGGCGAGGACGTCAGCAAGCTGACCACCGCTCAGGGCGCCCTGCTGGCGGCGCTGCTGCGGGCCCCGGGCTACTATGACCCGGCCGTCAACCTCACCGCGGCCAAGGCCCGCTGGCGCTACGTACTCGACGGTATGGTCACCACGAAGCATCTGACGCAGGCGCAGGAGAACGCGCTGCAGTTCCCGAAGGTCAAGCCGCCTCGGGGCAACGGGATCGGCACGACGGGCTGGAAGTACCTGCTCAAGAACGCGGTGCTGGCCGACCTGCAGTCGCACGGCATCAGCGCCGACGAGGTCAACAAGCGCGGGCTCGTCATCCGCACCACCATCGACCCGAAGGCGCAGAGCGCCGCGCTCTCGGCGATCTCGACGAACTTCAAGAACCTGACGAAGAAGCAGCGCAACCTCAAGAACGCCCTGGTTGCGATCAACCCGACGTCCGGCGCGGTGGTCGCCTACTACGGCGGCAGCGGGCCGGACGTGAAGGGCTACAACGGGCAGATCGACTACAACGACTACGCCAGCCGGGGCAACCGACCACCCGGCTCGTCGTTCAAGCCCTTCGTCCTGGCCACTGCTCTCACCCAGACGATCAAGCAGACCGAGGGCAAGGCGCACTACTCGATCAACAGCCTGGTCGACGGGCGCAAGAAGGTCGTCATCGAGGGCACGACGATCAAGAACGACCCGGGCGACGACAGCGTGAGCGGCCCGGCCGTGAGCATCCGCTCGGCGATGAAGTACTCGCTGAACACGACGTTCGACCTGCTGGCCTCGGAGGCGGGCCCCGACCAGGTCGCCGCCACCGCGCACGCCCTGGGTGTGTCGCTCGTCGACAGCAACGGCAACAAGACGCTGCAGAACAAGGACGGTTCGACGAGCTTCGGCATCGGCATCGGCGACTACCCGGTCTCGACCATGGACCAGGCCAGCGCCTACGCGACGCTGGCCAACGACGGCGTGCGCAACGACTCCTACCTCGTCTCGCTGGCCACCGACTCCGACGGCAACGTCGTCTACCGGCACAAGGCCAAGCCGCAGCAGGCCGTCGACAAGCGGGTGGCCAACGACGTCACCGTGACCCTGAAGCCGATCGCGGCGTACAGCAAGGACGACCTCGCCGGCGGTCGGCAGTCCGCGGCGAAGACCGGCACCGAGGGCATCGACACCGCCAACGGCAAGGGCACCAACAACAGCGACGCCTGGATGGTCGGCTTCACCCCGCAGGTCAGCGCCGCGGTGTGGGTGGGCAGCGGGGTGACGCAGCCGATCTACGACGCCGAGGGCCAGCCGCTCTACGGCTCGGACCTGCCCGGCAAGACCTGGAAGACGTTCATGGACACCTACCTCAAGGGCGCCAAGAAGCTCACGTTGCCGACGAAGGCGCTCATCGACACCGACGGCGGCACGCCCAAGGCGACCCAGTCGGCCTCGCCGTCCGACACCTCGAGCGCGCCGACATCGACGGCGCCCAGCTCGCCGACCTTCACGCCGAGCACCGGCTTCTCGACCACGCCGACCACGGCCCCGCCCACCTCGACGAGCCCGCCGCCGTCGCGGGTGACGCCGACGCCCACGCCGACGTGCACGCCGGGGCTGCTGAAGACCTGCCCACCCGGCTGACCGCTGACCGCGCGGCCGGCGCCCCCTGCCATGCCAGGATGATCGCGTGACCCAGCTGGACGACCCGCAGTTACCGAGCCGGGCCGATCCGATGGTGTGGCGGGCAGCGGGCGGGATGGGCGGCGCCTGGGGCCGGCACGCCGGGGTCCCCAGGAACTCGTGGTGGACGCCGCTGCGCTGGCTGCTGGCCATGACGATCGTGACCCTGCTGCTGGGCTTCGCGCAGAAGTCCCCCTGCGCGACCGGGCAGTGGTCGGGCAACAAGCAGTACACGCACTTCTGCTATTCCGACGTCGTCCCGCTGTGGACCGACGAGCGCCTCTCGGTCGGCGGGGTGCCCTACCGCGACACCGCGGTCGAGTACCCGGTGCTGACCGGCGGGTTCATGTGGCTGACCGCCGACCTCACCCGCGGCGTGCACGCCGTCGCCTCGGGCGGCGACGAGCTGGTGATCTTCGGTGTGCTGACGGCCCTGCTGCTGTCGCTGTGCGCACTGTTCGTCACGGGCGCGACCGCCCAGACGGCGCGGCGGCGGCCCTGGGACGCCGCGATCTTCGCGCTGTCACCACTGCTGGTGTTCCATGCGTTCTCGAACTGGGACCTGCTGGCCATGGCGTTCGCCTCGGCCGCGCTCTGGGCGTGGGCGCGGGGCAGACCGGTGCTCACCGGCGCGATGATCGGTCTGGGCGCCGCGGCCAAGCTGTACCCGGTCTTCCTGCTCGTCGCCATCGCGATCCTGGCCGTCCGCACGCGACGCTTCGCCGACCCCGTGTGGGCCGCGGTGACGGCGGGCTTCGTGTGGCTGGCCGTCAACGTGCCGCTGGGCCTGGCCTACCACCGCGGCTGGTGGGAGTTCTACAAGTTCAGCATCGACCGCCCCACCGAACGCTCGACGTTCTGGGCCATCGGTCGCACGATCCGCTCCGCCTCGCTGTCCGACCCGGACGCCCCGTACTGGGTGCCGCCGGGAAGCGCGGTCGCCGTCGCGCTGCTGATCGCGCTCGCCGCCATCGTCGCGTGCGGGCTGCTGGCCCCGCAACGTCCGCGGCTGGCCCAGCTGGCCTTCCTGTGCGTCCTCGCCTTCCTGCTCACCACCAAGGTGTGGAGTCCGCAGTACTCGCTGTGGCTGGTGCCGCTGCTGGCGCTGGCCCGGCCGCGGTGGCGGTTGAACCTGGTCTGGCAGTTCAGCGAGATCGCCGTCTGGATGCTGACGCTCACCGTCCTGCTGGGGTTGTCGGTGCCCGCGCACGGCGTCAGCTACGGCGCCCTGGTCATCGCCCTGCTCGGCCGGGACGTGCTGCTGCTCGTGCTCGCCGGGCTGGTCGTGCGGGAGATGTGGTTCCCCGAGCTGGACGTCGTGCGCCTCGGCGGCGACGACGACCCCGGCGGCGGGATCTTCGATCGCGCGCCCGACCGGCACCGCCGCCTGGCTGCCGCACCGCTCGTCGACGTCTACGGCAGCGACCCGGGTTCCGCTCAGATCGCCGAGCGCAGGTAGGCGATGTCGGCGCCCTGACCCTCGGTGCCGCCGGGGGTCTCGACGATGACGTCGCTGCCCGCGGCCCGGCAGACGTCGGCGATGACGCCGGCGTCGATCTGGCCGGAGCCGAAATTGGCGTGCCGGTCGGCGCCGGAGTCGAAGGCGTCGCGGCTGTCGTTGGCGTGGACGAGGTCGATGCGCCCGGTGATGGCCAGGACCCGCTCGACGATGCCCGACAGGTCCTCGCCGCCGGCGTGGGCGTGGCAGGTGTCGAGGCAGAAACCGGCGCCGTACTCCCCGACGGCGTCCCAGAGTGCGGCGAGCCGGTCGAAGCGGCGGGCGACCGCGTTGGTGCCCCCGGCGGTGTTTTCGATGAGCACCGGTAGCGGGAAGCCGCCGTCGTTCTGGGCGTAGGCGAAGGTCTTGCGCCAGTTCTCGACGCCGACCGACGGGTCGTCGGTCTCGGCCAGGTGGCCGCCGTGCACGACGATCGCGGTGGCCCCGAGCGCGGCCGCACCGGCGGCGTGCTGGGCCAGCAGCTTGCGGCTCGGCACCCGGATCCGGTTGTTAGTGGTCGCGACGTTGATCCGGTACGGCGCGTGGACGTAGACGCGCAGGTCGCTGGCCCGGATCGCGTCGGCGTGCGGGTGCTCGGGCGGTGCCTTCCAGGCCTGCGGATCGGTGAGGAAGAACTGGACGGCGCGTGCGCCGGTGTCGGCGGCGGCCTCGAGTGGGTTCTCGGCCCGCACGTGGGCGCCGATGACGGCAGGCGACATGCGAGCAGCGTAAGCGGGAGCCGGTCGCCGCTATCTTTTGCCGACCGCGCTACCGGCCAGTAACGTGCGTTTGGCCGTCTGTCTGCGTGGATAACCTGGCGACGGAGCCAGTGGCCGCGCAGCAGTCTCGAGGGGGAGCCATGTCGGGTCGTCACGTGCAGGTCGCCGACGGCGCGCGCGTGCGGGTCCTGCTGGCCGGACTCGGCGCCGCCCTAGTCGCCGTCCTCGTCGCACTGTTCGTCGCGCCCTCCGGTGCTGCCGGCGCCGCGCCCAAGCCGAACTACACGCCGGGCACCGACACCGCGACCTTCACGGTTACCGGCGTGCTCGACCGCAACTGCCTGGTCTCAACCGGCGGCACCGAGATCTGGATCAAGCCCGGCGACGGCATCAACTTCACGTCCGCACTCGCCGGCATTAGCGTCGGCGACGCGGTCGCCGGGCAGACGCTCGGCGGCCTGCTCAACTCCGTCCTGCAGCCCGGCCAGGTCGCCGGCCTCGACGTCACCGCCAAGATCTACAGCGGCAAGACGGCGCAAACCGTCCGGGTCGCCGGCGGCAAGAAGACTGCGTTCCCGAGCCGGACCCAGACCAAGCTCGCCGCCGGGGACCACAAGATCACCTGGCAGGCCACCGGGCTCGCGCTGGTGCCCGGCCTGAACAAGAGCTCGATCCCGCTGTCCTCGGGTGCGCTGCAGTCCGGTGCCGACCTCGACTGGACGGGCGTCATCCACGTCACCAAGAACGCACCACGGTGCAAGCTCTCGGTCGGCACCCCGCAGACGAAGATCTCCGTCGGGCCGGTGCACGCCACCGTCCCGCCGGTCAACGCCAGCGTCCCCGGCG
>CAZZZE010000150.1:0-6680 GCA_964658365.1 uncultured Jatrophihabitantaceae bacterium | reverse complement strand
GCACGTTGTTGATCTGGTTCGGGTAGTCGCTGCGGCCGGTGGCCACGACCGCGGCCAGCTGCTGCGCGGCGTCGACGTCGACCTCCGGGTCGGGGTTGGCCAGCGCGAACACCACCGGGCTCGGCGCCATCTCCGCGATCCAGGCCGCATCGAGCACGCCCGGGGCGCTGACACCGATGAACACGTCGGCGCCCTGCAGGGCATCGCGCAGCGTGCCACTCACGCAGGCGGGATTGGTCCGCATGGCCAGGCCGCGTTTGGCCGGGTTCAGCGAGACGTCGCGGGGCGTCAGGATCCCCTCCCGGTCCCACACCAGCACGTGCGTGACGCCGGCGGCCAGCAGCAGGTCGACGATCGCGGTGCCCGCCGCTCCCCCGCCGGCGACCACGACCCGCGCCTCGGCGAGCTGCTTGCCGACACAGCGCAGCGCGTTCGTCAGCGCCGCGGTGACCACGATGGCCGTTCCGTGCTGGTCGTCGTGAAAGACCGGGATGTCGAGGTCCGCGCGCAGCCGGGCCTCGATCTCGAAGCAGCGCGGCGCCGAGATGTCCTCGAGATTGATGCCGCCGAAGCCGGGCGCGATCGCCTTGACCACCTGCACGATCTCGTCGGTGTCCTGCGTGTCCAGGCAGATCGGCCAGGCGTCGATGTCGGCGAAGCGCTTGAACAGCGCGGCCTTGCCCTCCATCACCGGCAGTGCGGCGCCGGGGCCGATATTGCCCAGCCCGAGCACCGCTGAGCCGTCGGTGACCACCGCGACCGAGTTGCCCTTGATCGTCAGCTTCGCGACGTCCTCGGGGTGCTGCGCCAGTGCCATGGACACCCGGCCGACTCCGGGCGTGTAGGCCATGGACAGGTCGTCGCGGGTCTTGAGCGGCACCTTCGACGTGACCGCGATCTTGCCGCCGAGGTGCAGCAGGAACGTGCGGTCGCTGACCCGGTGCACCTCGACGCCGGGAACTGCGCGCATCGCCTCGACGATCTCGACGGAATGGTCGGCGTTGGTGGCCGAGCAGGTGACATCGACGGTGACCCGGTCGGGTCGCGAATCGCTGACGTCGATCGCGGTCAGCAGCCCACCGGCAGCGCCAACGGCAATCGCGAGTTCTCCGACGACCGACGCGCTGGGCTCGGCGTAGAGGCGGGCGGTGATGCTGTACGAAGCACCGGTGGGAAGCGGTCGACGGTCACCCATGTCGCCCATCCTCGTCTAACCCCGAGTTGCACCCGTCAACGGCTGGTATCGCCGTGCTCGTCCCGGCAGGTGACCACCGCGAGATCGCCGTCAGGCTGCGGTGCTCCGCCGCTGCGGCGGCTGCGGGCTCGCCCAGCTGCCGCATCAGGTGCCGAGTGACGCGCGCCGCTTTTCTTCACACAAATTTGACACGGATACTACTTCCCAGGAAGATACTTTCCAGGAAGTAACGACGGTCTACAGGGGTATCCGATGAAGCGAATCGCAACGGCAGTCGTCGCTGCACTCTTGGCCGTCCTCGCCGGATCACAGTCGGCCGGCGCCGCAACCGAGGGCGTCGCCTGGGCGCACACCGCCCACCGCTGGCCCGTCGTCTACGTCGAGGACCACACCGATCAGCATTGGTCGATCGCTGCATCCGTCAAGACCTGGGGCAGCGGGCTGCGGATGGGCACGTGCCGGACCGGTGCCGGCTGCATCCGCATCACCAGCCCGACCCGCGGGAGCGCCGCCCCGCTCGGCCAGACCTACGTCTACGCGAGCGGCACGCGCATCACCAGCGCCACCATCAAGATGAACGCCTCCGACGAGGCCCAGCCGGCAAGCGTGCGCAAGGTCGCCGCGCAGCACGAGATCGGCCACGCGCTGGGGCTGGGCCACGACACGTCGCACCACAGCGTCATGGGCCCGACCGCCTACGGCTACGACTACATCAACAGCTACGTGCGCAAGGAACTGGCCGGCATCTACGGCACCTGATCCTCTCGGTGGCGGTTCCGGTCACGGGCCGACAGTCGCGAACCAGCCTGCCGGTCACTTCGGAGCCATCATCGGGTGAGCAGCAGACCGATCCCGGCGGCGAGCGCGGTCAGGGCCGCCGTGCCGGCGCAGTAGCGGACGGCCGCCGCCCGGGCACCGCGCCGGGTCAGGCGCACGGTCTCGAGGCTCGCGGAGCTGAACGTGGTGTAGCCACCGCAGAAACCGGTCCCCAGCACGGTCCTGACGTCGCCCGACGTGCCCTGGTGCAGCACCAGTCCGGCCAGCACCCCGAGCAACAACGAGCCCGTCACGTTGATGATCAGCGTCGCCCACGGGAACCGGTCGCCGAGCCTGGACCTGATCGCCCCGTCGAGCACGAAGCGCGACGACGCGCCCAGTCCGCCCGCGACCACCGTGAGCAGGACGATCACCGAGCGGCCAGGCGCTCGAGGCGATTGCGGTGACCGCCGGCGAGGCGGATACCGGCGATGGTGACCAGCAGGCCGGCCAGCACCGTCCCCACCAGGTAGGCGAGCGCCAGGACGGGCGAACCGTGTCGGACCAACAGGTCGGTCTCGACGGCCAAGGTGCTGTATGTCGTCAACCCGCCGCACACCCCGGTGCCGATCAGCAGCCGCGCCCGCCGCCGCCAGCCGTCGTCGCCGCCCGCCCGGGCCAGACCCTCGAGCAGCGCTCCGAGAACGAAGGCTCCGACCAGGTTGGCGACGAAGGTACCGACGGGCCACTGGCCCGCTTCGGTGGGCGCCAGGACGGCCAGGCCGACCCGCGCGGCCGTGCCGATCGCGCCGCCGGCGAGCACCAGCCCCACCGCCCACGGGCGCAGATGAAGCGGTGATTCCTCGACGCTGTCGGGATCCGTGCCGGTCACAGACTTCCCCCTCGGTGCTGTCACGAGAAGGAACCATCAGCCGGTGGGCGGTTCGGTCGCGCGCGACCAGGCGGGATCCATCGCCACTGCAGACCCTAGCAACGGGATCGGGCTGCCGCTCGACGCCGGCTGGATCGATGATGCCGCGATCTCCGATCCTCGATACACCTGTCGTTGCCGAGTGCGACGGGTCCGGGACCTTCGCCTTCCCCAGCCAGGTTAGGTCAGCGTTAGTGTCGATCAAGAGCAGATCGCATGCGGGGGCATCGGCGGTCAGTCGAGAGGGTCCGGGGGGTTGACGGACTTTCTACCTGCTCGGCGTTGCGCCCGGTGCTCCCGATCGTGAGGGCATCGGGCTTGATGCGCGTCGGGCCTACCCACTCGATGCACGTTGTCGACCGCGCCGACGCATGCCTTTCGACCCTGGCCTATCCGGCTGTGCAGGGAGATGGTGAAAGGGCTTCACTTCGCCCCCCCGTCGGAGTGGGGCAGGCAGTACCCGTCCTGACGAAGTCCCCCGCCTCGCCAGGACGGGTCGCGCGGATAGCCGAGGTCGTCGAGACTCGCAACCGGCTCTCGGCCTGATCACGCCCTGTGCGACGAGGCGCTCAGTTGCCCGCCCCGCCGAAGGTCCGCTCTACGACCGAGGAGTCGGTGCGGACGGGATCGCCGGTGCCTAAGCCGCAGCAGGCCTGAGCGGTCACTCGCACGCGCGCAACGGCAGGTCGGCGAACCCGCGCGTCATGTTGTTCAGCGCGCGGGTCGGCGTCCTGACGACTGCTAAGCGCGGGACGCGGTCCGCGAGCGCGTGCAGCATCGACACCGCCTCGATCTTGGCAAGGCTCTGCCCGGCGCAGGCGTGCACGCCTGCGCCGAACGCCAGGTGATCGTGCGCGCCGCGATCGATCCGCATCGTGTCCGGATCGGCATAGTGGCGCTCGTCGCGGTTCGCCGATGCGTAACTCAGCAGCACCCGCGCGCCGCCAGGGATCGTGCAGCCGCCGCCGAGATCGACGTCGTGGGTGGTCACCCGTGCCAGATGCTGGATCGGCGTCTCCATGCGCAGCACCTCGTTGACGGCTGAGGTCACCAGGGCCGGATCTGCCCGCAGCTTCTCCCACTGAGCCGGGTTCTGCGCGAACAGCCATGCGCTGCTCGCGATCGCGTTGATGGTGGTGTCGAAGGCGGCGACCACGTAGCCGGAGAGCAGGCCGATCGCCTCGTCGGCCGAGATCTCGCCCCGGTCGGCCGCCTGCGCGATGGTGTAGCCGAACGAGCCAGGGGTCAGCGCCTTGGCCGCATAGATCTCGGCCACGTACTGCATCGTCCGGTCGAGGGTCTGCACGGCGGCCTGCATGCGGGCGTTGTTGGGGCCGCACGCGTCGAAGCTGCCGGCCGCCATCTCGAGCAGGTGCTGGCGGCCGTCGGCAGGCCAACCGACGAGATCCATGATCACCTGCATCGGCAGTTGATGCGCAAGATCGCTCACACCGTCGAACTCCTCGGCCACCGCCAGGCGATCGGCCAGCTCCGCCGCCGAGGCATCGATGGTGGCCGACACCGCGGCAAGTTGGCGTGCGCCGAGCCGATCGGTGAACAGCTTGCGCAACGAGGTGTGGGCGGGCGGGTCCTGGCACAGCTCGGCGTCCTTCCACGCCTCGTTGATGATCGGATTGAGGCCGACGCCCCGCGCGGACGAGAAGGTCCGCCAGTCGAGCAGCGCCGACCGGACCTGTGCGTACCGGCCGATGAACCAGGTTCCGTGCCGCTCGAGCAGCACCGCCGGCGCGCGGTCGCGCAGCTCGCGGTATGTCGGGAACGGGTCGGCGAGCACGTCATCGGCGAACAGATCGACGTCGGACACAGGACTCGTCATCGCGGATCAGGCCCCGTTCATCACTTCGGACGCAGAGCCCGGGCGGGTCAGGTCAGAGCGCTGCGGGCAGGTGACGCCGGCGTGGGCGACCGACCAGGACGCGGCGTGCACGGCGAGTTCGGCAGCGGCGCCGAGCGTCGACCCGCGCGCGAGTTCGGCGGCAAGGACGCCGGCGAAGACATCCCCGGCGCCGGTCGTGTCCACGACCCGGGTGGGGGTGCGGGCCGGGACATGCCACATCCCGCGGCTGGTGCGGATCGACGCGCCGTCACCGCCGAGCGTGGTGATCAGGGTGTCTGCCACCAGGCCGGCCAACCGGGCGCCGGCCCGGTCGGCGTCGTCGATCCCGGCGATCCGGCACGCCTCGGACCGGTTGACGATCACGATGTCGACGGGCCGATCGCGGAGCAGGTCCAGATCGAGCGCCGGCGAGGCGTTGCAGACGGTGATCGCACCGACGTCGCGGCCCTGCGCGAGCGCGCCGTAGGCCGAGTCGAGCGGGATCTCCAACTGAGCGAGGACGACCCGCGGCCGGTAGCGACGGACGGCGGTGCGCGCCACATCAGGCGTGAACAGCGAGTTCGCCCCGGGGTCTACGACGATCAGGTTCTCGCCGTCCGGCGCGACGAGCACGTGCGCCCAGCCGGACCGGCCGGGGACGCTGCGCAAACCCTTCGTCGAGACGTTGCGAGCCGACAGTTCCGCATGCAGGAACGTCCCGCCCTCGTCGTCGCCGATGGCACCGGCCATGCCGACGGACGCGCCCATCGCAGCAGCGGCCACTGCCTGGTTGGCACCCTTGCCGCCCAGCGCTCGCGGACGGGCGTCGGTGACCACCACGGTCTCGCCCGGCGCCGGAAGGGTCGCGACGTTGACAGCGACATCGACGTTGACCGACCCGGCCACCAGGACGTCGAGGGCTGCCGCCGAGGCGCTAATGGGGGACGACATTGACGCGGGCCGCGGGCATGATCACCTTGTTGGTCAACGACCCGATCGCCGGCGACGCCACCGTGACCGTGGACCCGGCGCGCAGGTAACGACCGGTGGGCTCGCCGATGCCGGCCGGGCTGCCGGTCGAGACCACGTCGCCCGGGTGCAGGGTGACCCGCCAGGACAGGAACTCCAGCAGCGCCGGGACGCCGAACACGAGGTGCGCGGTAGACGAACGCTGCCGTACCTCGCCGTCGACCGACGTCAGCAGCGCGATGTCGTCGGGATCGCTGAGTTCGTCGAGCGTGGCCAGGGCCGGGCCCATCGGGCTGAACGTGTCGAAGCTCTTGGCGAGATCGACGTTCTCGACACCGCCGGCGGCCGGCTGGCGACCACGTTGCACGTCGCGGGCCGACACGTCGTTGACCAGCGTCACACCGGCGATGTGGTCCCACACGTGGGCGGCGCGCACGCGGTGCATCTCACGGCCGACGATCACGGCGACCTCGCCCTCGTAGTCGACCTCGTCCGGCGCGGCGGCCGGCAGCACTATCGACGCACCCGACCCCACTGCCGAGGACGGCGCGAGCAGGAAGACCCGCGGATGCGTCGGCGCGGCGTCCGGGTCGAGGTGCTCGAGGTACCCCGCGCCCTGCGCCCAGAAGTTGGCCGGCCGCACGACCGGCAGCAGGGTGACGTCCGCGAACGGGCATTCGGAACCGACGGGGAATCCTGCGACGTCCTCGACCGACAGCCCGAGGCGCAGCAGGTCGCCCAGCTCGCCCACCGGGGTGTCGAGCAGCCGCACCGAGGCGCCGCCGTCGTCGAGCAGTCCGACCCCGCGGTCTGTGGTGACCAGCCGCATCAGGACGGTGTCGGAGTGGGCGCGTCGTACACCGGAACGATCGGTGCGCCGCCCACCGCCCAACGGTTGGTCTCGTACTCATTGATCAGGACGCGGACCGCCGCCAGCGGCACGCCGAGCGCGCGAGCGGTCTCACGCGAGAGCGAGGCCATGAGGTCCTCGA
>CAZZZE010000149.1:0-6686 GCA_964658365.1 uncultured Jatrophihabitantaceae bacterium | reverse complement strand
GTAGGCGAGCGTGAACCCGCTGACCGCGAACTGCGGCACCACCAGCAGCGCGCTCGAGCCGTGCACGCGCAGCAGCACCCGAGAGCCGCGATACGGCGAGCGCACCGGTGCGGCACCGGCAACCGCCGCCGGCCGGGCCGGATCGAGCACGAAGACGAAGACCAGCAGGGCAGCAAGGGCACACGCTGCGGCGGGGAAGAACATCGCCAGGTACGGCCCGTGGGCACGGGCGAGCGGCGGCAGCGTCAGCGCGGCGAGTGCGACCCCCAGCGGCTGCGCCGTCTGCCGGGTGCCCATCGCGAGCCCGCGCTCGTTCGCCGGGAACCACCCGAGAACCATGCGGCCACTCGCCGCGTTCACCGAGCCAGACGCCGCCCCGGCCAGCACCAGCAGCAGCCCGAACGCAACCGGCCCGTGCGTCAGCGCGGCGGCAACCAGCAGCACCGCGGCCGCACCGACGCCGGCCAGGATGACGACCCGCTCACCGCGCCGGTCGGCCGCCGCGCCCCAGACCACGAGCGTGCACAGCAGCCCGGCCACCGGGGCCGACACGAGCACACCCGCCTGTACCAGGCTGAGCCCGGTGCCCTGCAGCGCGGGAACGAGCAGCGGCATCCCGTAGAGGAAGGACGACGTCGCGGCCTGCGCGTACGTGCCGACGGCCAGGATCGTCCACCGCCGCCCCTGAGCCACGGGACCAGCCTAACCACCCGTCTCACTCACAGAGACGGTAATCCCACTAGATAAGACCAGACACTTCGCGGGCACGACAATCACGCCGGTGCGGGCTAGGCATCCACCTGCAGCCGAACCACCGTGCCGGCCGGTGACGAGCGCAGTTGCACGAGATCGCAGAGGCTGTTGGCCATCCACACCCCGCGCCCGCCGGTCGACGACGGGGCCGGGGCGAAGCGACCGGTGAGCGGGTCCTTGACGTGCCCGCGGTCGCGCACCTCGCACAGCGCTGCGCCGTCCTCGGCCCATACGGCCAGGTAGGCCGTACCACCGCCGTGGCGCAGGCTGTTGGTGACGATCTCGTTGACGGCCAGGACGAGGTCGTCGACCCGGTCGGCGGCCAACCCGTAGGCGGCGACCTCGTCGCGGACGAAGGACCGTGCTGTGGTCAGGTCGCCGGGGGTGACGACGAGGCGTGCGGCCGACGGCGGAGCCGGATCGAGCGCCGTCGCGTAGAGCTGCTGTGCGAGGTCGGGGTCGTAGTCGCTGTTGGTGTCCGATCCGCGGACCACGCCGTGGCCCTGCCGGATCGAGTGCTGGCCGGAGTCGTCGAGGGCGCTGTTGTCGAACAGGCAGATCAGCGACATGGTCCAGGACCGCAGCGGGACCGCGTTGAGCAGGTGGTCGGCGAAGACGGCCTCGGCACGCGCGGCCGGGCTGCGCCCAGGGAAGGAGTCGTTGATGCCGCGGGAATGCCGGTCGCCGGAGCCGTACCGGAAGTTGTCGAGAATCATCGCGATCCGAGCCGGGTTGCGGGCGTGCTGGTCGCTGGCCACGAAGGTCACCTCGGCGCCGTCGGGGCCGAGGGCGTCCTGCAGATCGTCCAGCTTGGCCGCGCGGGCGAGCACGACGATGCGCTCATCGTTCTCGAGGCCTTCCCGCACGAGTGCGACGGCGCTGGACACGAAGTGCTCGGTGCCGGGATAGGGCAGCGCCTCGTGTCTGAACGAGTCGGACATCCCGTCCGGAAGGCTGGGCACAACCATCACGCCTCGGTGCTCGACGGCTCGGGTGCGAGCCGTGACCTGGCGGACGACCGCCCGGGATCGGTTGGGATCAGGCAGCAGCGCGCCGCTTGCGCGGACGCTTGACCGCGTCGGCGACCGCCGCGGTCAGCTCGGCGCGAGCGTTCGTGATGACCTCGTCACCGAGGCCGAGGATGGACAGCAGCATCCGGGCGTCGTCGACGTCGGTCGCGGCTGCGGCCACCACGCGGACAGCCTTGCGCTGCTGATCGGAGTGCAGGGTCTCCTCGGCCTCGATGCGGGCCAGATCGGCCTGCGAGATCGGGGTGCCGTCGACGGACATGGTGCCCACATGCGCTGTCATGCACCGACCATTCCCCCGGCTTCCGGCGTTCTAACGAGCCGATTGCCCTCACTTTCCGGACTATCGGTGCGCACGACCCGATCCCCGCGGCGGCGGACCCGCGCGGGGTCGTCAGCGGGTATTCAGGGGGGTTATTCAGGGGGTCGGTGGCAGCTTCGCGACGCGGGAGAAGAAGTTGTCGATCTGCTGGACGACGGCGGTGAAGTGATCGAAATCGACGGGCTTGGTGACGTAGACGTTCGCGTAGGACTCGTAGGAGCGGGCGATGTCCTCGTCGGCGGCCGACGTGGTCAGCACGACGACCGGGATCGCGCGCAGGCTCTGGTCGGCCTTGATCTCGGCGAGCACCTCGTGGCCGGACTTCCGCGGCAGGTTCAGGTCGAGCAGGACCAGGTCGGGCCGGTTGGCGCTGCTGTACTCGCCCTCCCTGCGCAGGAAGGCCATCGCCTCGACGCCGTCGGAGACGATCGACAGCCTCGTCTCGACCTTGCCGGCGCGTAACGCCTCCTGCGCGATGATCACGTCGCCGGGATCGTCCTCGACGAGCAGCACCTCGAGCGGCCCTTGCTGACCGGGATCAGGTCGCTGGTTCGGCACGGCGTCGGCCTTCCGGTAGCGAGAACACGAAGCTGGCTCCGTCGCCCTCGTGACTGTCGTCGAGGTGGATGTGGCCACCGTGGAACTCCACGATGCGCCGGCAGAGGGCGAGCCCGATGCCCGTGCCACCGTACTGGTCACGCAGGTGCAGACGTTGGAACACCGCGAAGATGCGCTCGGCGTACTGCGCCTCGATGCCGATGCCGTTGTCGCTGACCCGGATCGACCAGTCGCGACCGTCGCGTTCGGCGCTGACCTGCACGACCGGCGCCACGCCGTCGCGGTGGTACTTCACCGCGTTGCCGATGAGGTTCTGCATCAGCGAGACCAGCAACGCGCGGTCCCCGTCGACCGTCGGCAACGCGGTGAGCCGTTCGACGCGACCGCCGGCCGCGTTCAGGCTCTCGCTCAACGTGCCGAGCGCATGGTCGAGGACGGCGTCGAGGTCGACCGGCACGAACGCCTCCGTCGTCCGCCCGACCCGCGACAGCGCGAGCAGATCGTTGATCAGGGCCTGCATCCGTTTCGCCCCGTCCACGGCGAAGTCGATGTACTGCCGGGCGCGGTCGTCGAGCTGCTCGCCGTACTGGCGGTCGAGCAGCTGGCAGAAGTTGGAGACCTTGCGCAACGGTTCGGACAGGTCGTGGGAGGCGACGTAGGCGAACTGCTGGAGATCGCCGTTGGAGCGCTGCAGCTCGGCCCCACGCCGGCGTAGGTCCTCGGAGATCTCCTCGGCCCGGGCCAGCTGATCGACGATCCGCGCCCGCATCCCCTCGATGTCGTTGCCGAGATCGATGAACTCGCCCGGCCCGTCGAGGTGGATGTGGTGCGCGAGATCGCCGGAGGCCACTGCCCGCGTCTGCGCGGCGAGGTCCTCGACCGGGACGAGGATGCGGCGGCCCAGCCCGAACCACACCCGGCCGCCCGCGAACACGGTGCCCAGCATCAGCACACCGAGCGCGACCGCCGCGGTCACCCCGTCCACGACGCGGCGGTGCCGGGTCTCGGACACCTTGCTGCGCAGGGCGTCGCGCAGGGCCGCCGCGCGCACCCGCAGGGCGTCGAAGTGGGCCTTGCCGCGGTCCAGCGCGCTCGTGTCCGGGCGCCCGCCCGCCCGTACCTGGGCGATGAGCGGCCGGGCGACATCGGTCTGCCACTGGTTGGCCGACCGGTCGAAGGCATCGATCAGGACTGCGATGCCGCGCTCGGATCCGGCCAACCGGCGGACCTCGGCGGTGTCGTCGCGTTGCTGGACCAGGTACTGGTTGTACGGCGCGAGCGACGTCTCCTGGCCGGTCAGGATGAAGCCGCGGACGCCGGTCTCCTGGTTGACGAGGTCGGCCAGCATCCGCGAACTCGCCGATGCGGCCGGTTCGAGCTTGTTGATCAGGCGGTTGTCGACCCGGACGAACAGCACCGCCGCGAACACGACCACGGTGGAGACGAGGACGAAACCGGCGGCCAGCGCGATGAAGAAGCGGCCCAGCTCCTGGCGCAGGCGCCGCGGTCGGTCCCTGCTCACCCGCGCAGACCGCTGAGCACGAGCGCCGCCGTGTCGTCGACCGAGTCGAGCGGGGCGCCACTGACCAGTTCCGAGATCCAGGACGTCGGCGAGTCGCCGCGACCGCCCAGCCGGGTGACTGCGGCGACCAGCTCGGTGATGCCCAGCGAGTCAGACTCCGGGTCGACCGCATAGGCCTCGAGCAGCCCGTCGGTATAGAGCAGTACTGACGAACCGGCCGGGAACGCGAAGGTCGTCAGCGGCCAGCCGACGACACCGCCCGCGGGCACGTCCACCCCGAGCGGCGGGCCGACGACGACATCGGGGTAGCCGGATGTCGAACCCGACGTCACGATCGGAGCCGGGTGGCCGGCGACCCGCATCGACAGCTCGCCGTTGTCGATGGTGATCTCGCAGACGGTGACGAAGCGCAGATGGTCGGCCTGCTCGGAGGCGAGCAGCCGCGCGAGGTTCGGCAGGATCTCGTCGTCGGGCACCCCGGCGAGCAGCAGGGCACGCCACGCCACGCGCAGGTGGACTCCCAGCGCCGCCTCGTCGGGTCCATGGCCCATGACGTCGCCGATGACCGCACGCACCCGGCCGTCGGCGGTCTCGACGACGTCGAAGAAGTCACCGCCGAGCACGGCGTCGTCGCGGCCCGGGCGGTAGTAGGTCGCGACGTCCACGGTGTGGGTGCGCAGGATCGGCGTCGGCAGCAGGCCACGTTCGAGGCGGGCCTGCTCGGCCGTGCTGAGCTGGATCTCGAGCAGCAACCGCTGCGCACGCTGGGCTCGCTTGCGCTCGACGGCGTAGCGGATCGAGCGTTCAAGCAACTCGGCGCTGATCGCGCCCTTGACCAGGTAGTCCTGTGCACCGACTCCGAGAGCGGTGGCCCCGTCGCCCGCGGTGAGGCCGGTGCGACCGGTGAGCACGATGACGGCGGCGTCGGGGGCGGAGTCGACCATGTCCTGGATCGCCTCGTAGCCGTCGGCGTCGGGCAGGCCGAGGTCGAGCAGCACGCAGCGTGGGTTGCGGACGGCGAGGACGGACTTCGCCTCGGCCATCGTCTGGGCCCAGATGATGTCGTCGTCGGCCACGCCGACCTCGTGCAGGCTGACCCGGACCAGGAGCGCATCGCCGGGGTCGTCCTCGACGAGCAGGATGGCGTCCTCGCCGAGCTGCGCGTCGGCTTCGAGCATGCTCATGGCTGCTCTCCCTCACGCGACAGACGCAGCGACGTCACCGATCCCGGTGGGTTCCCGGGCGGTGCTGACTGTAATGGTTCAGCACCGCGGGCCGGAGTTGCCGTCACTGTCCGTCATCGCCGTGTCCGGTCCGGCGGCATGCTCGTCGAGACGGCGCTGCACCGCCCGGGAGATCTCGCCCAGCGCGCTGAGCTGCTCGGCGGACAGCGCGTCGAGCAGGTACCTCCGCACCGCGGCGACGTGCCGCGGGGCCGCGGCCTGCACGGCGTCCAGGCCCGGCGCGGTGAGCACGACGAAGGCGCCCCGGCGGTCCTCGCTGCAGTTCGAGCGCTCGATGAGCCCGCGCTGCTGCATGCGGGTGAGCTGGTGAGACAACCGGCTCTTCTCCCACTGCAGGCCGCGGGCGAGCTCGAGGATCCGCATCCGGCGCTCGGGGTGCTCGCTCAGGGGCACCAGGACCGAGAAGTCGGCCATCGACAGGCCGTCCTGGTCCTGCAGGTCGCGCCCGAGCTGGGCGTCGAGCTGCGTCTTCATCATCAGGAACGCCCGCCAGGCCGACTGTTCGGCGTCGGTGAGCCAGCGCGTCGTCGCGTCGCGGTCGTGGTGCGAGGCGCCGATCATGTTCTCAGCATACGCCCTGGTTGACACATCACCTTCCGTGTTACCTTTTTGGTTGATGCCTCACCAAAGAGGCGTCGTTCCGCCACTGAGCCCGCCCGAGGAGCACGCCATGACCGCTACCACCACCGACTTCACCACCCTGACCGGCACCTACACCCTCGACCCGGCGCACTCGCGCCTCGGCTTCGTCGCCAGGCACGCCATGGTCACCAAGGTCCGCGGCGGCTTCAACGACTTCGAGGGCACCCTGACGATCGACGGCGCGAACCCGGCCGCCTCGAGCGTCCACGTCACCGCGAAGGTCGCGAGCATCGACACGCGCAACGACCAGCGCGACGGCCACCTGCGCACCAACGACTTCCTCGACGCCGAGACCCACCCCGAGATCACCTTCGTCTCGACGGCCGTCACCCACGTCAGCGGGCACGACTTCGAGGTCGTCGGCGACCTGACGATCAAGGGCGTCACGAAGTCGATCACGCTGCCGCTGGAGTACCAGGGCTCGGCCAAGGACCCCTTCGGCAACACGCGCATCGGCTTCGAGGGCACCACTCAGATCCAGCGCTCGGATTTCGGCGTCAGCTTCAACGCCGCACTCGAGACCGGCGGCGTGCTGGTCAGCGAGAAGGTCACGCTCGAGTTCGAGATCTCCGCGATCAAGTCCGCCTGACGCCCACCTCCCGCGAGTTGTGCGCGCC
>CAZZZE010000148.1:0-6695 GCA_964658365.1 uncultured Jatrophihabitantaceae bacterium | reverse complement strand
GCGCTACCAGCACGTGTGGTCCAGCCACGTCGAGTACCGCACCGACTGGCACTAGACCGACTGGCATTAGCGCCGTGCGCTACACCCCGTAGCGGACGACACGCAGGACCTTCGCCAGACCCTGCTCCCGCTCGACCGCCGACGCGGCGCGAAACGGCCCGTCCAGCACCAGCATCGCGAACCCGTGCACGGCCGAACAGGCCGCGATCTCGGCGTTCTCCCGGCGCTCGGGGGTGATCGCACCCACCGAGACCAGGTCGTCGAGCCGCTCGGTGAGCTGCTGATACGGGTGGGTCACGTCGGTGTCGGGCTGGACGGAGCCCATCGGGAACGCGCAGATCGCGCGGAACAGCTGCGGTTGCTCGGTGGCGTAGGCGACGTAGGACCGCCCCGACGCCGCAAAGCGCTCGTAGGAGCTCTCGACGTCTCGATCCTGCGAGGCCGCGGCGATATAGGCCTGCATCGCCTCGCCGAATTCGGTCAGGGCGCGGGCGGCCACCGCGCGCATCAACTCCTCGCGGGCGGCGAAGTGCCGGTAGGCCGCGTTGTGCGACACGCCGACGGTGCGGGCGACCTCGCGCAGCGAGACGGCGTCGGGACCGTCCTTGGCGGCACGTTCGGCCGCGGCCTCGACGAGCGCGGCGCGCAGGTTGCCGTGGTGGTAGGGCACGCCGACATTCTGCCAGCTAGATGTTGACACAGCCAACACCACGGGCCCATGCTCGACATGTGACCACCGTCAACATCACCCGCCGCCCTGTCCGTCCGGCCGTGATCCTGCTGATCGCGTGCCTCGCCAGCTTCGCCATCAATCTCGACACCACCATCGTCAACGTCGCCCTGCCCGATGTGAGCCGCTCGCTGGGCGCCGGCACCACGGACCTGCAGTGGATCGTCGACGGGTACAACCTCGCCTTCGCCGGGCTCGTCCTCGGCGCCGGCAGCCTCGGTGACCGCTTCGGCCGCCGGCCGCTGCTGATCATCGGCCTGCTCGGTTTCTCCGTCGCCAGCGGCGTCGGCGCCCTGTGCAGCTCGCCGGGGCCGCTCATCGCCACCCGGATCGTCATGGGCGTCTTCGCCGCCATGATCTTCCCGACCACGCTGTCGATCATCACCAACGTCTTCCCCGACCGGGCCCGGCGCGCCAAGGCGATCGGGGTGTGGGGGGCCGTCGTCGGGGTGGCCGTCGCCGTCGGCCCGGTCACGGGCGGGCTGCTGCTCGAGCATTTCTGGTGGGGGAGCGTGTTCCTTGCGCTCGTGCCGCTGTCGGCGCTCACCGCGCTGCTGGCCTGGCTGCTGGTGCCCGAGTCGCGCGACGCCGATGCGCCGGGTATCGACATCGGGGGAGTGCTCGCCGCGTGCGCCACGGTCGGCACGCTCGTCTACACGATCATCGAGGCGCCGCAGCGCGGCTGGTCCGACGCCCTCACGCTGGCCGGCTTCGCGGCGACGGCCGTGCTGGCCGCTGTGTTCGTCGCCGTCGAGCGTCGCGTGCCCAACCCGATGCTGGACATGACGGTGTTCCGCACCCGCGCGTTCTCGGCCGCCAGCATCTCCGTGACCGTCGCCTTCTTCGCCCTGTTCGGCTTCATCTTCCTGGTGACGCAGTTCTTCCAGTTCCTGCGCGGCTACGGGCCGCTGTCGACCGGGCTGCGCATCCTTCCCGTCGCGATCAGCATCGCGCTCGGCGCCGTCGCCGGGCCGCCGCTGGTCGCCCGCTTCGGCACCCGGGTGGTCGTCATGACCGGGTTGTTCTCGTTGGGTGGCTCGTTCGGCTGGATCGCGCTGTCGCCGGCCGGCATGGCGTACTCGACGATCGTGGCCCAAATGGCGCTGATGGGACTCGGCCTGGGGCTCACCCAGGTGGCGGCCACGGAGTCCATCCTGTCGGTCCTTCCGGCGGCCAAGGCGGGTGTCGGCTCGGCCGTCAACGACGCGACCCGCGAGGCCGGCGGGACGCTGGGCGTGGCCGTCGTGGGCAGCGTCTTCGCCTCGCTGTTCGCCACCCAGATCTCGTCGTCCGACCTCGCCCGCCTGCCGGGCGGCCTGCCCGACGGGGCGTCGACCTCGGTCGCAGCGGCGTTCGCCGCGGCTCGCCGGGCGGGTGGGGGAGCGCTGGACGCCGCGGTGCAGGACGCGTTCATGAGTGCCTTCCACATCGGCTGCGTGGTGGCTTTCGCCGTCTGCTGGGCCGGGGCGGTCGCGGCGCTCGCACTGCCCGGCCGGCGGCCGTCCGAGGCGGTCGGGGCGGCCCCCGCCGCGCGTGCGGACGTGGTGGCGACGACGCCGTCCTGACGCGCCGCAGGGTCCCTTCGGCGCCGGTTCGGCGCGGGGTCCCAGATAGTGGGCGCCCCCACTATCGGCGCCCCCGCAGGCGGGTGTGTAGGCCAGCGGTTGTTTGCGTGGTCGTCGCCAGCCGCGCGGCGATGTGGCCGTGCGGCGCCGACAAAGGGGACCGTCTTGACCGCAGGCCGACATCGCACCGCCCGGGAGACCCGCCGCATCCGACGCAGCACCGCAGGCGTCGCAGCTGTCCTCGCAGGCTGCTCCGCCGTCGGCGCGACGCTGCTCGCCGCCGCCCCCGCCGACGCGTCGTCGCCGAGGCCCGACCACGGCACGGTCAGCTACGCGTGGCAGGACAACTCGACCCGCAACATCCATCTTCGTGGCTACGCCTACGACAAGCACATCAAGCGCTCGGTGAACGTCAAGGTGTACGTCGACGGTCGCTACGTCCACACGTCCGGCGCCAACCGGAGCAGCCCGACCTTCGACCGCCGCCACCACCTCAGGGGCCGGCACGGCTTCACGTCGGTCTTCCGCGCCCCCGCGGGTGCGCACACCGTGTCGCTGGTGGCGGGCAGCCGGACCCTGACGTCCAAGCGCGTGACGCACTACCGCAACACCGGCAGCTACGTCGTCGCGGTGGCCCGGGCTCACGTCGGGGCGAAGTACCGCTACGGCGCTGACGGCCCGCGGTCCTTCGACTGCTCCGGCTACGCCAAGTACGTCTTCGCGCGCACCGACATCGCGACACTGCCCCACAACGCCGAGTCCCAGCGGCACGCGAAGCACATGCGCAAGGTCAGCAGGAAGTCGGCGCGTCCCGGCGACCTCGTCTTCTACCTCAGCGGCGGGCACGCCTACCACGTCGCGATCTACGCAGGCCGCGGCAAGCAGTACTCAGCCACCGACCCCAGCCGCGGTGTGGAGTACAGCAGGATCTCGTCGCGTCACGTCGTCTTCGGGACCAACTGGCACTGAGCGCCTCAGGCGCGGGCCTCGATCGCCTGCTGGTACAGGCGTCCCGCCCGGTAGGACGAGCGGACGAGCGGGCCGGACATGACGCCGGCGAAGCCGATCTCCTCGGCCTCCTCGCGCAGCGCGACGAACTCCTCGGGCTTGACCCAGCGCTCGACCGGGTGGTGCTTGGGTGACGGGCGAAGGTACTGCGTGATCGTGATGAGTTCGCAGCCGGCGTCGTACAGGTCCTGCAGCGCCTCGCTGATCTCGTGGCGTTCCTCGCCCATGCCGAGGATCAGGTTGGACTTGGTGACCAGGCCGTCGACCCGGGCGGCGCGGATGACGTCGAGGGAGCGCTCGTAGCGGAACCCCGGGCGGATGCGCTTGAAGATGCGCGGCACCGTCTCGACGTTGTGCGCGAACACCTCGGGGCGCGACGCGAACACCTGGGCGAGCAGCTCGGGTACGGCGTTGAAGTCCGGCGCCAGCAGCTCGACGCCGGTACCGGGGTTGAGCTGGTGGATCTGGTCGACGGTCTCGGCGTAGAGCCACGCGCCGCCGTCGAGCAGGTCGTCGCGGGCGACGCCGGTGATCGTGGCGTAGCGCAGCCCCATCGTCTGCACCGACTCAGCGACCCTGCGCGGCTCGTCACGGTCGAGGGCGAGCGGCCGGCCGGTGTCGATCTGGCAGAAGTCGCAGCGCCGGGTGCACTGGTCGCCGCCGATGAGGAAGGTGGCCTCGCGGTCCTCCCAGCACTCGTAGATGTTGGGGCAGCCGGCTTCCTGGCAGACGGTGTGCAGACCCTCGGACTTCACCAGTGACTGCAGTGCCTTGTACTCCGGACCCATCTTCGCCCGGGTCTTGATCCACTCGGGTTTGCGCTCGATCGGCGTCTCGGTGTTGCGCTGCTCGATACGCAGCAGGCGGCGTCCTTCGGGGGCAGTAGGACGAACGGAAGTCACGCCTCGAGCCTACGCCGAACAGCTGGTCAGACGGTCGCGGTCATCCCCGCGACGAGGGCCGGCAGGTGGCGCTCCACCACCGGCAGCACCTCGGCCACTGTGACGTCGCGGCCGAGCTCGTGGGACAGGCTGGTGACGGAGGCGTCGGTGATCCCGCAGGGCACGATGCGGTCGAAGAAGGTCATGTCGGGATCGCAGTTCAGTGCGAAGCCGTGCAACGTGACCCCGCGCGAGACCCGGATGCCGATCGCGGCGATCTTGCGTTCCGGCCCACGGTCGTCGGCGGCGAGCCAGACGCCGCTGCGCCCCTCGACCTGGCCGGCGGTCACGCCGACCTCGGCGCAGATGTCGACGAGCACGGTCTCGAGGTGGCGCACGTAGGCCACGACGTCGACGGGGTCGGGCAGGCGCAGGATCGGGTAGCCCACGAGCTGCCCCGGGCCGTGCCAGGTGATCAGCCCGCCGCGGTCGACGTCGATGACCGGGGTGCCGTCGGTGGGTCGCTGCCATGGTTCGGTGCGCTTGCCGGCGGTGTAGACGGACGGATGCTCGAGCAGCAGGGCGGTGTCGGGAGCGCGGCCGGCAACGACGTCGGCGTGGAGCTCGCGCTGGCGCGCCCACGCGTCCTGGTAGGGGACGAGCCCCGCACGGATCATCTCGAGCTCGGCCACGCCGTCGAATCTAGTCCGCGGCGGACGCGGTCGTGTGCGCGTGCCAGGAGCGGCCGTCAAAGTCAGAGGCGACGTGGGTCGATGCGGGTCTCGACGGCATGCCCGTCGGCGTCGCGCTCGACGAAGTAGGCGCCTTTGCCGTCCTGCTCGGTGACCGCCTCGACGAACTCCGTACCGCGGTACAGCAGGCCGACCCCGTCGTCGGTGGCGTAACCGGCGGGCAATGTGCCGTCGGCGATCAACGACTGGAACAGCGGGCGGCGCTGCTGCTCGGAGTCGTAGTGCACGCCGTTCGAGTACGGCACCAGCCCGAGACCGTTCGTGATCGGCCGCAGCTCGGGCCCGAAAGAATCGGTGGTGCCGCCGACATGCCAGCAGATCGAGCCGGCCGACACGCCCGTCAGCACGACGCCGGCCTCCCAGGCGGTGCGCATGGCGTCGTCGATGCCGTGCAGGCGCCACATCGCGAGCAGGCCGGCGACGCTGCCGCCCCACACCCAGACGACGTCCTGCTCGAGCAGGTGCGCGGTGACGTCCTCGACGTTCGGCATGCCGAAGACGCGCAGGTGTGACGCGTCGAGACCGCGCTGCTGGGCGGCGGCGAAGAAGCCGGTCAGGACGGTCGGGTCGTCGCCGAGGGCGGTGGCCAGGAAGCACACCTTGGGCCGGCGCCCGTCGACCCCGGCCAGGTCGATCGCGTACTCGGTCAGCGGCCCCAGCTCCCAGCGGATGCGGGTCGCGGGCACGATGCCGCCCGAGGTGGCAAGGATGGTCGGCGCGTCGGCGGTCACAGGTCGAGCGTAGAGATCTCCACGGTGTGGATAACCCCGGATCCCCGCCCGGCGGCTCCTAGTGTTGCCCGCATGGGTGGCGCGTGGCGACTGCGCGGGTACGTGGTCGAGGGGTTGCTGGGGCAGGGCGGCTCCGGCGAGGTGTGGCGGGCGCGGGTGGCCGCGACGGGCGAGAAGGTCGCGCTGAAGCGGCTGCCGGTGCGCGACGAGGTGCAGGTCCGCCGGGCCGTGGCCGAGGCGGCCAAGCTCGCCGTCCTCGAGCACCCGCACCTGGTCCGGCTGCACGCGCTCGTACCCGACCACACCGACGTCGTCCTCGTGCTCGACCTGGCCGAGGGCGGCTCGCTCGCCGAACTGCTGGCGGCGCGCAGCCGCCTGACCCCCGGCGAGGTCATCACCGCGATCGCACCGGTGGCCGCGGCGCTCGCGCACGTACACGCCGCCGGAGTCGTGCACGGCGACGTCACGCCGGCCAACATCCTGTTCACCGCGGGTGGCAACGCACTGCTGGCCGACCTCGGCGTCGCCCGGCTCACCGGAGAGGAGGACGACGCCGAGAGCACGCCCACCTACGTCGACCCGGGTGTGGCGCTCGGCGGCATCCCGTCCGAGCTCAGCGACGTCTTCATGCTGGCAGCCACCGCGCTGCACGCGCTCACGGGCGAGGTGCCGTGGCCCGGGCCGAGCGGCGACGAGGCGCTGGAGCAGGCGCGCGCCGGCGATCTCGGCCCGCTGCCCGCCCGGCTTGCCGCGGCCGGCGTACCCGACGCCATGGTCAGCGTGCTGTGCCGGGCGCTCGACCGGAACCCCGGGCGGCGGGGTACGGCGGCGGCGTTCGCGCTCGACCTGCGACACAGTGGTGTCCCGGTGGCCGTCGAGCTCGGTGCGGGCCGCGCGCGCCGCGAGCCGACGCGCCGCGAGGTCGAGCCACCGGAGCCGGGCGCGATCCCGGCCGACCTGCCGGGTCGTGCCCCGGCAGCGGACGGGGCACACCGGCCCCGGCACGCGGCGGTCCCGCCGGTCCGGTC
>CAZZZE010000147.1:6410-6726 GCA_964658365.1 uncultured Jatrophihabitantaceae bacterium | reverse complement strand
GGTGGCGCTGTGCGGCGGTGACATCGATGCGGCCGTGCTGTCGCTCGACGGCCCGCAGCTCGATCGGGCGGCGCTGCTCGCGCTGCCCGGCATCGGGCCGTGGACCGCCGACTACCTCGCCATGCGCGTCGCCGGCCACCGGGACGTGCTGCTGGCCTCGGACCTGGTCGTCAGGCGCGCCGCCGCCGACCTGGGCATCGACCTGCGCGACGGGCGGCCGGACTGGGCGCCGTACCGCACCTACGCGACCTACCACCTCTGGGCGCACCTCGTCGCCGACGGCTGGCGCGGGCAGCGCTGACCCCACCCGAGTTGT
>CAZZZE010000147.1:0-6399 GCA_964658365.1 uncultured Jatrophihabitantaceae bacterium | reverse complement strand
ACGCCGCCTACCGATAACAACTCGGGTCGGCGGGGTCAGTGGAACGCGTTCTGGGTGGCTTCCAGCCCGTCGGCGATCAGCATCTCGACCGCATCCGCGGCGCGGTCGACCTCGAACGCGAGCTCCTTGCGCTCCGCGGCGGAGAAGTCGCGCAGCACGTAGTCGGCCGGGTCCTGCCGTCCGGGTGGACGGCCGATGCCGAACCGCACCCGCGCGTACTCCTTCGAGCCGAGCGCGGCGGTCGTCGAGCGCAGGCCGTTGTGACCGCCCTCGCCGCCGCCGCGCTTGAGCCGCACGGCACCGAAGGGCAGGTCGAGCTCGTCGTGCACGACGACGATGCGCTCGACCGGGATCTTGTAGAAGCGTGCCAGCGACACGACCGGGCCACCGGACTCGTTCATGTAGGACTTGGGCTTCATCAGCACGACCGGCGTGCCGCCGAGCCGTCCCTCGACGATGTCGGCGCGACCCTTGTGGGCCTTGAACCGGCCGCCGACCCGACCCGCCAGCAGGTCGACGACGGCGAAGCCGGCGTTGTGCCGGTTGCCCGCGTACTTCGGACCGGGATTGCCGAGGCCGACGACCAGGAAACGGTCGTCGGCCACGGCGGTGTCGTTCGGCAGGTCGGGCGGTGCTTATTCGCCCGACGTCCCGGCGGGCTCGGCGCCGCCCTCGGACTCGCTCTCGGGCGCGTCCTCGACCATGCCGAGCTCCTCGGCCGCCTCGGCCACCTCGGCGTCGAGCTGGTCGGCGGTGGGCGCCTCGGAGATCGCCAGGACGAGCGACTCGGGATCGGTGATGAGCGTGGTGCCGGCGGGCAGCGCGACGTCGCCGGCCGTGATCTGGCCGCCGATCGCGAGGTCGGTGATGCTGACCTCGAAGCCAGTGGGGATCGCGGTGGCGTCGGCCTCGACGCTGATCGAGGTGTTCTCCTGGTTCAGCAGGCCGCCGGGGACGACCTCGCCGGTGACGCTGATGGAGACGTCGACGGTGACCTTCTCACCGCGACGCACGGCCAGCAGGTCGACGTGCTCGAAGTAACCCTTGATGGGGTGGCGCTGGACCGATTTCGGGATGACGAGCTGCTCGCCGTCCTCGACGTCGAGGGTGAGCAGCGCGTTGCTGCCGCCCTTGCGCAGCGCGTGCGCGAGGTCGTGGGCGACCAGTGCGACGTGGCGCGGGTCGGCGCCGTGGCCGTAGATGACGGCCGGGACCTTGCCGGCCCGGCGGGTACGCCGCGCGCCGCCCTTGCCGAATTCGGTGCGGGTCTCGGCGGCGAGTCGGATCTCGGACACGGTGGAACTCCTTGGACATTCTGCGAACGGTGGTCTGTCAGTGGCTGCCGGTGAAACGTCCTGCGATGCCTCGGACGCGTACGCGTCGACGAACGACATCGTCTCCTGACGACACCTCGTCGATCACGGATCCGTACTGGACGGTCCCTCGCCGGGCAACCTCGCCAGCTTACCGGCTGGGGCGAAAGCGCTCGACCACCGGGTCCGTAGGATTCGGCGAGTGCCTGTCGACCCCGAACGCTGCGTGCGCGTACGCGTCCCGGCGAAGGTCAACCTGATGCTCGGCGTCGGCGATCTGCGCCCCGACGGCTATCACGAGCTGCGGACGGTGTTCCACGCCGTCGGGCTGTTCGACGAGGTCGCGGCGTCGGCGGCGCCAGCACTGTCCCTGACCGTCGAGGGCGAGGGCGCTGGCGCACTACCGACCGACGCCGGGAACCTGGCCTGGCAGGCGGCCGAGCTCCTCGCCGAGACCGCTGGTGTCCCGGCGCGGGCCCACCTCACGGTGCGCAAGTCGATCCCGGTCGCCGGCGGCTTGGCCGGCGGCTCCGCGGACGCGGCCGCCACTCTCGTCGCCTGCGCCGAGCTGTGGAACCTCGGCCTCGATCGCAGCGAGCTCGCGCTGCTGGGAGCCCGACTCGGCAGCGACGTCGCCTTCCCCCTTCTCGGCGGCACCGCTCTGGGCACTGGTCGCGGCGAGATCCTCGAGCCGACGCCGGCTGCCGTCGAGCTGCGCTGGGTGCTCGCCGTCTCGGACTTCGGCATCTCGGCCCGCGACGCCTATCGAGAGCTCGACCGACAGCGGGACAGCGGTACGGCCGCGGCGCCGGCCGGCGATCCAGAGCCTTTGCTGCACGCGCTCGCCCACGGCGACATCACGCAGGTCGCTGCCCTGCTGGCCAACGACCTGCAACCGGCCGCCCTGGCGCTGGCCCCGAGGCTGCACGATGTGCTGGCCGCCGGGCTGGCCGGGGGCGCCCTTGCCGGGATCGTGTCGGGTTCCGGCCCGACGTGCGCGTTTCTCTGCCTCGACGGTCAGGCCGCGGACGGCGTCGTGGCCGCGCTCGAGGCAGCGGGCGTGGCCCGGGCGGTACGGGCCTCGGGCCACACACACCCGGCCGTGGTGCTGCCCTGATGGCCAACCTCGTCAACCTCGAGAACGTCGGCAAGGCCTACGGCACCACGGTCGTGCTCGACGGCGTGTCCCTCGGCGTGGCCGACGGCGAGCGGATCGGCGTGGTCGGCCGCAACGGGGGCGGCAAGTCCACGCTGCTGCGCTTGATCGTCGGCGACGAGACGCCTGACGCCGGGCGCGTGACGCGCACCGCTGACGCCACCATCGCCACCGTCGACCAGCGCGGCCGGCTGCCGGCCGGTTCGTCGGTGCGCACGCTGGTCGTCGGCGACGGCGCCGTGCACGAGTGGGCCGGCGACGCCGGGGTGCGCGAGGTGCTCACCGGCCTCGGCCTGGCCGCGGTCGGCCTCGACGCCGACGTCGCCCGGCTCTCTGGGGGCGAGCGGCGTCGCGTCGCGCTGGCCGCCGCGCTCGTCCAGCAGGCCGACCTGCTGGTGCTCGACGAGCCCACCAACCATCTCGACGTCGAGGGCATCACCTGGCTGGCCGCCTACCTGCGCGCCCGCCGCGGCGCGCTGCTGGTCGTCACCCACGACAGGTGGTTCCTCGACGCGGTGTGCGAGCGGATGTGGGAGGTCGGCGACACCACCGTCCGACCGTTCGACGGCGGCTACGCCGCCTACGTCCTGGCCCGCGCCGAGCGCATGCGGCAGAGCGAGGCCAGCGAGGCGCGGCGGCAGAACCTGCTGCGCAAGGAACTGGCCTGGCTGCGCCGCGGCGCCCCGGCCCGCACGTCCAAACCGAAGTTCCGCATCGACGCCGCCGAGGCGCTGATCGCCGACGTCCCCGAACCGCGCAGCGGCGTCGAACTGCGCGCCCTCGCCCAGCGCCGGCTGGGACGTTCGGTCGTCGACGTCGAGGACGTCACGATCACCGTGGGGGGCACGCGCACCCTGCTCGACCACGTCACCTGGCACGTCGGGCCGGGCGACCGGATCGGCGTCATCGGCGTCAACGGCTCGGGCAAGAGCCACCTGCTGCGGCTGCTGGCCGGCGAGCTCGCCCCCGACTCGGGCACGGTGAAGATCGGGCAGACGGTGCACACCGGCCACCTGAGCCAAGAGATCGTCGAGCTGCCCGACAACCTGCGGGTGCTCGAGGCGGTCAACGAGGTGCGCACCACCGCCGAGCTCGACGGTGTCGAACTGAGCGCCGGGCAGCTCGCCGAGAGCTTCGGCTTCCCGAACGAACGGCAGTGGACGCCCGTCTCGAACCTCTCCGGCGGCGAGCGGCGCCGCCTGCAGCTGCTGCGCCTGCTGCTCATGCAGCCCAACCTGCTGCTGCTCGATGAACCGACCAACGACCTGGACACCGACACACTTGCCGCGCTCGAGGACCTGCTCGACCGCTGGGCCGGCACGATCGTGATCGTCAGCCACGACCGCTATCTGCTCGAGCGGGTGTGCGACACCACCGTCGCGCTGCTCGGCGACGGCTCGCTCGCTGCGCTGCCGGGCGGGGTCGACGAGTACCTCGCCCGGCGGTCCGCCGCGCGGGCGAGCAGCGAGGCGACGATCGGCTACGAGCGGCGCGAGAAGCGCGGCGGCGACACCCGAACCGCGCGCAAGGAGCTCACCCGCCTCGAACGGCGGGTCAGCACCTTGGACAAGCAGGAGCGGGCGCTGCACGATCAGCTCGCCACCCATGCCACCGACCATGTGCGGGTGGCCGAGCTCAACGCGCAGCTCAAAGCCCTGGTCGACGAGCGTGAGGCGGCCGAGCAAGCCTGGCTCGAACTCGCCGACGACGCCTGACGCCGTCGGCTACTGCTCGGCCGGGGTGGAGTCTTCCTCGTCGGTGTGCGCGGCGGCCGTGGTGCCCGACAGCGTGGCCAGCATCTGGCGCACGTTGGACAGCTGGGAGTTGATGGCGTTGCGACGCTGGACGTGCGCGGCGAGCTCGCGCTCGGACTCGTCGCGGATGCGGTCGGCACGGGCCACCGCCTCGGCCACGATCTGCTCCGCCTTCTGCTCGGACTCGGCGGTCAGGGCCGCGGCGCGCCGGGCGGCGTCGGCCTGGATCTGGTCGGCCTGCGAGCGCATGTTGGTGACGCGGTCGCGGGCGTCACTGAGCGCCTGCTCGGCCTCGTCGGTGCGCTCCTGGAAGATCTCCTCGGCCTTGTCCCGACGCTCGGCCAGGGTCTTCTCGAAGTCGGCGGCGGCCTTCGCCGAGCGGGCCCGCTGCTCCTCGTAGATCGCCTCGGCCTCGTTGCGCCGCGCGATCGCCCGGCGCTCGGCCTCGTCGACCATCTGGTCGGCGCTGCGCTTGGCGTCCTCGACGATCCGGGCAGCCTCCTGGTCGGCTCCGTCGCGGGTCTCGCGGGCGTACTTGTCGGCGTCGACGCGGCTGGCTTCGGCCGACGCCTCGGCCTCGGCCAGAGTGCGATCGACCTCGGCGACCGCGGCCGAACGCATCTCCTGGGCCTCCTCCTCCGCCATGGCCAGGATGTGGCCGACCCGCTTACCGAAGTCGTGGTACGTCGGTTCGGCGGGCGGCTGCGGCTTGGCCTCGCGGGTGCTGGCCTCGGCGACCTGCCGGTCGGCCTCCTCGGCCTGGCGGCTCAGTGCCTCGACCCGGCCGGCGAGTTCGTCGGCGCGGGCCTGCGCCTCGGCGGCGGCGCGGGCGAGCTCGGCCACGTGACGGTCGACCTCGGCCGGATCGTAACCGCGCATCACGGTCCGGTAGGTGGTCGTGGTGGGATCGCTCATGAGGCCAACGCTTCCTTCGTCACTTCAACTGGTTCGCCGGAGACTACCGGTCCTGGGCTTCGGACGCCGGGTCAGCAGGCGCCGCCGTACCGTCCCCGGCGGGGGCCTGGCCCGCGCCGGCGTCCGAGCGGTCGGCGACCGCCAGCGCGTTGATCACGCCGGACAAATCACCCAGCTGCCTGGTGATCTCGTCGCGGTGCGCGCTGAGCACCGCGACCTCGGCCCGGGCCTCGGCCAGCAGCGAGCGCGCCGAGGACCGCAGCTCGTCGGCTTCGGCGCGGGCCTCGGCCACGATCCGGCTGGCCTCGTCCTTCGAGGTGCGCCGCAGCTCGCGGGCCTCGTTCTGCATGCGCTCGAGATCCTCGACGGCCTGCTCGCGCACGGCGCGGGCCCCGGTCTGGGCCTCGGCCTCACGGCGTCGGGCCCGCTCGAGCGCTTCGGACACCTGCTGTCCGGACTCGGCGATGATCTGCTCGGCGTCGTCGCCGGCCTTCTGGCGGATCTCGGCGGCGTCGCGCCGAGCGGATTCGAGCTGGATCGCGATCTCCTCGGCGACCTCTGCGCGCTGCGCGGCGACGAGGTCGTCGGCGACCCGCCGGCGCTCGTCGGTCTCGGCCAGCAGCTGCTGCGTCCGCTGCTGAGCGCCGGCGAGCGCGGCCGCGGCCTCGCTCGCGGCGCGCTCACGCACCTTCTCGGCGTCGGCCTCTGCCGCGGCCAGCAGATCGGACATCGTCTGCTTGGTCCAGGCGGTCTGCTCGGCGGCCTCGGCGATCTCGGCGGTCACCGCCGCAGTGGTGTCCTCGAGCAGCTTCGCGCCGTCGGCGCGCGCCGCGGCCCGGATCATCTCGGCCTCGGCCTTGGCGTCCTCGACGATCGACTCGGCCGTGCTCCGGATCGCGCGGACGTCCTGCTCGGCCTCGGCCAGCAACCGTCCGCGGACGATCGAACCCTCGTGCGCGAGGCGGTCCTGCTCGGCGTCGAACTCGGCCCGGGCCACGGCCAGCTGCTGCTGATGCTCGTCGCGCACCGGATGTTCGCGACCCCGCTCGTCACCCTCGTCGCCGGCGGCCTGATGGCCATCGACAACCAGGCGATCGTGATGTCCCGCGTCGCGCTGCTCGACAACATGGTGATGTTCTTCGCGCTGGCGGCCTTCTGGTGCGTGCTCGAGGACCGGGTCTGGACGGAGCGCCGGTTCGGCCTCTGGCTGATGCGGCGGCGCCGCGACATCGGGTCCTGGGGACCGACGCTGCTCTGGCGG
>CAZZZE010000146.1:0-6789 GCA_964658365.1 uncultured Jatrophihabitantaceae bacterium | reverse complement strand
ATCTGCACCGGCGACAACTCCGACAACACCCAGTACAACGAGGTTCGCTGGCACATCGACCTGCTCGACGGCAAGACGCAGGTGCGCCCGGACTCGGGCAGCACCGCGAAGTGGGAGGGCGTGGGCGGCCGCGACGACCAGGACACCGCCTACTGGCACCCCGACGGCACGCACCCCGGCGGATCGGTCGACAACTATCGCGCCAAGTACGGCTTCCCGACCGTGCCCGGCCTGCTCGACCGCGCCCGCGCGCCGTTCACCGCCACCGGCCTCCGTACCCCGTGGTATGCCGTCATGGGAAACCACGACGGGCTGGTGCAGGGCAACATCCCGTCGGCCGGGGTGCTGAGCCTCATCGCCACCGGCGCGGTGAAGCCGGTCGGCCTGCCGACCGGGCTCAGCGCCACCGAACTGGTCACCCGGCTTCAGGCCGGCGACCCCTCGGTGCTGGAGACCCTGCTGACAGCCGCACCCGTCCGGCTGGTCACCGCCGACCCGCGACGGCGGATGCTGTCGCTGCAGCAGCTGGTCGCCGAATACTTCACGACCTCGGGCACCCCGGTCGGGCACGGCTACACCAAGGCGAACCTCACCGACGGCACCGCGTACTACAGCTTCACGCGTGAGAAGGTGCACTGCATCAGCCTCGATACCGTCAACCGCAACGGCTACGACGACGGCTCCATCGACAGCACGCAGCTGGCGTGGCTGCAGGCCGAGCTCGACGCGAACAGCTCGCGACACCTCGACACGAGCGGCGCCTGGGTGAAGGGCAGCGGTCGCGATCGCATCATCCTGATCTTCAGCCACCACACCGTGGCCACCATGGAGAACGTGCTCGGCGCGGATCGTGTCAACGGCACCACCGTCGCCGATCTCCTGTTGCGCTACCCCAACGTCGTCGGCTGGATCAACGGGCACACGCACGTCAACCACGTGCTGCCGCACGCGAGGCCGAGCGGCACCGCGGTGAGCGGCGGGTTCTGGGAGATCAACACCGCCGCGCACATCGACTGGCCGCAGCAGTCGCGCGTCATCGAGGTCGTCGACAACGGCGACAGGACCCTGTCGATCTTCGGCACGATCTACGACCACGCCGCGGCGACGAGCTGGCCGGCGAAGCCGACGACCCCGCTGGAGCTGGCCGCCCTGGCCCGCGAGCTCGGCATCAACGACCCGCAGCGTGACCCCGAGACCACCACCACTGACGGAAAGCGTGGCACGCTCGCCGATCGCAACGTCGAGCTGATCGTGGCCAAGCCCTTCTAGGTCCTCGCCACGACCGCGACGTTCTCGATCCCACGGGCCTCGCCGACCTGTTGCGCCTCGGCCTCGACGCGCCGCCACACCGACTTCGGCACAGGCGCGAACGCCTCGACGGTGAGGGTGAGGCGGGTTTTCGTCGCCTTGGAGCGCCACACGCCGACGATCTCGCCGTCGACGAGCAGGACGCCCGGGCGGCCCAGTACCGGCCACAACGCCTTGTGCATCGAGGTGTCGGGGACGAGCAGGGTGCGGTCACCGGCCTGCACGAACGGGTCGAACGGTCCGAGCAGGCGCACGATCTCGGGGGTTCGGGCCGAGCGCAGGGCATGGAGGTCGTCGGCCCCGATCTGCAGCGACCGCCCGCCGACCGTCACCGTCTCGAGCCCGTCGGGCCAGACCTGGGCGACGTCGGCGCGCCGGGCGTCGACGTAGGCGGCGAAGTCGCCCACACCGGCCGGTCCGAGCAGCGCGAGGTAACGGCGAGCCAGCGCGGCCAGCGCGTCGGGGTCCGCCCGCTTCGGCCGCTTGGCTTGCGGCCGGGGCAGCAGCAGCGGCGGTGCCGTGTCGGGGTCGAGCTCGAGCCCGGCACCGAGCGACGAGGCCCGCATCGCCGAGTCGGAGATGTGCTGCGCCTTGCAGGCCCGGCAGTCGCGCCGCATGGCCGCTGGGATGCGACGGCTGACCTCGGTGCTGACCGTGCCCTTGGCCGTCGGTCGGGTCACCACCGCCCGAAGTTCACGCACCGCGATGTCGTACTGCTCCAACGCGGGCAGGCCCTTGCGCGCGATGCTCGGCCCGGTCTCGTTCAACCGGCCGGTGGCGTCGGACTCGGACAGCGGCACGAGCGCAGCGGCGAGCGTGTCGAGGTCGCGGCGCCGGTGGACGTGCGGCGCGCCGCGCAGCGTCCAGGCCACGGCGAGGTCCTCCCCGGGCCCGATCGCAGGGCGGACGTTCGCCCCCTCGGGCAACCGGGCCGCGAAGGCGAGCGCGGCCGGATGCCCCATGGCCTGCTGCACCCCGATGTCGAGGACGGCGAGCTCGCTCACGGACGCGGCGCCGTCGCGCAGGAGGCCCTGCGCCGCGACGCGAAAGGCCAGGACCTGCTCGCGCGTGACCTGCATGGTGGCCTCCCGGATCAGAGCGAGTAGTCCAGGGTCATGGTGTACGTCATCGCGTCCGCGGCATAGCTGCCCGACCCGGTGATGCCGACCAGGTCGCCGGTGCCGGAGTCGGCCACGACCTCGCAGTCGGTACGCGCGACTCCCCCGGTGTGCGCGCCCCGCAGCGCCAGGACGAACGTGCCGGTGCGCCCCGCGAGCGTGCCGCTGATCTGCTCGTAGCCCACGTAGGGCCCCTCGAGCGAGTGCGGGTCCTCGGCGGTGCCGCGGACGTAGGTGATCAGCAGGGCGGCCGTCGAGCTGCCCTCGACCGCGCCGGTCAGCTCGGTTCCGTAGACGACGCGGGCGATCGCGTGCTCGGCGTCGGCCTCGACGACCCGCTCCTCCGTCCAGGACGTCGCGGTCACGGTGATGGTGGCGGTCGTGGTCTCGGTGTCGGTCATGCCCCGACCGTCCCAGCAATTCCTGACAGAAAGCGTCAGGTATTCCTGCCAGACTCGACCCGTGCGGGCGAGCCGGTTGCTGTCGATCATGCTGACGCTCAGCGTGCGCGGCCGGGTGAGCGCGGCCGAGCTGGCCGACCAGCTGGAGGTCTCGCTGCGCACGATCTACCGCGACGTCGAGGCGCTCGGCACCGCGGGCGTCCCGGTCTACGCCACCCGCGGGCGGCACGGCGGCATCGCGCTGCTCGACGGGTACCGCACCCGACTCACCGGCCTGAACGCCGACGAGGCCGACGCCCTGTTCCTGTCCGGCGTGCCCGGCGCTGCGGCCGACCTCGGACTCGGCGGGGTGGTCGCGGCCTCGCAGCTCAAACTGCTCGCCGCGCTGCCCGCCGACCTGCGCGAGCGCGCGGGCCGCATCCGCGACTGCTTCCACCTCGACGCGCCCGGCTGGCTGCGCGAGACCGAGGCGCCCGCCCACCTGGCCACCGTGGCCGAGGCGGCGTGGACCGGCCACCGACTGGACGTCCGTTACGAGCGCGCCAACCGGGCCGTCGCCGAACGCACCCTCGACCCGCTCGGGCTCGTCCTCAAGGCCGGTGTCTGGTATCTCGTTGCCCGCGTCGAGGACCGCGCGCCGCGCACGTACCGCGTCTCCCGGGTCCGTACCGCCACGACCCGCAGCGACACGTTCACCCGGCCGCCGGGGTTCGACCTGGAGGCGTTCTGGACGGAGTTCCAGCGCGACTACACCGACCGGGTCTTCCGCGACGTCGCCCGGGTACGGCTGTCGCCGGACGGGGTGGGCCTGCTGTTCCTGCTCGGCCCGGCCGCGGCCCGGCGGGCCCGGACGACGTTCTCGGTGCCGGACGACGACGGGTGGGTCGAGGCCCAGGTGCCGATCGAGTCATTCGTCCACGGCCGGCACGCCCTGCTGCAGCTCGGCGACGACGTCGAGGTGCTCGAACCGGCTGAGCTCCGCTCGGCCATGGCCGATGCGGCGCGGGCGCTGAACGCGCGCTATTCGGGCGGCTGATCCTTCGAAACGGGAGCGACGGCCGGCGTGGCACGTTCGGTCCCGTCCGCACCCGGTGCCCGGACGGTGCCCGGCTTGGCGCGGGCGGCCGGCGGCGCCACCGGTTCGTCGACCGGGAAGTGCTCGCGCACCTGACGCATGTGCTTGGACATCGACTTGAACAGGAAGTAGCAGGCGATGCACAGCAGCAGGATGACGGCCAGGCCGATGGGTCCGGCCTTCGCCGCCTCGCCGGTCTTGGCCAGCACGGCCGCGTCGATCACGATGCCCGCTCGACGCTGTCGACGCCGCGGATGCCCGCGAACAGATCGTCCTCGGGAATGCTCGACTCGACCTCCGAGCGGGCCAGCTCGAAGTCCTCGGTGGGCCACACCTCGCGCTGCAGTTCGCGCGGCACCTTGAAGAACCCGCCCTCGGGGTCGACCTGGGTGGCGTGGGCCTTCAGCGCGTCGTCGCGGCGGTGGAACCAGTCGGCGACGTTCACCCTGGTGGTCAGCACCGGCCGACGCCGCTCACCCCAGCGCTCGCGGCGCTGCTGCCACTCCTCGTACGGCGACTCGAGCCCGCGGGCGAGCAGCGCCTCGTGCACGGTGTTGATGCGCTCGATGCTGAAGCCGACGTCGTAGTACAGCTTGAGCGGCTGCCATGGCTCACCCGCGTCGGGGAAGCGGTCGGGATCGGCCGCGGCCTCGTAGGCCGCCACCGATATCTCGTGGGTGCGGATGTGGTCGGGGTGCGGGTAGCCGCCGTTCTCGTCGTAGGTCGTCATGACGTGCGGGCGGAAGCTGCGGACCTCGCGGACGAGCCGCTCGACCGCCTCGTCCAGCGGCGCGAGGGCGAAGCAGCCCTCAGGCAGCGGCGGCAGCGGGTCGCCCTCGGGCAGGCCGGAGTCGACGAAACCGAGCCAGTGCTGGCGGACGCCGAGGATCGCGCGGGCGCGCGCCATCTCGTCGCGCCGGATCTCGCGCATGTTGGCCTCGATGTCGGCGCGGCCCTTGAGCGCCGGATTCAGGATGCTCCCGCGCTCACCGCCGGTGCAGGTGACGACCAGGACGTCGACGCCCTCGTCGACGTAGCGGGCCATCGTCGCCGCACCCTTGCTGGACTCGTCGTCGGGATGCGCATGGACGGCCATCAGCCGCAGCTGCTCGGGCCCGGAATTCGTCACGCGATCGATTGTCCCAGACGCCGGGAGCGGTGTTACGTTCGATGTTTCGACTAGACCTGTTCACCAAGGGGTACCCACTGTGTCCACGACCGACGACCCGAACGTCACCTTCCTGACCCAAGAGGCGTACGACCGCCTCTCGGGCGAGTTGGCGGAGCTGATCGCGAACCGGCCGGCCATGGCTCAGGAGATCAACGACCGCCGCGAGGAGGGCGACCTCAAGGAGAACGGCGGCTACCACGCCGCCCGCGAGGAACAGGGCAAGCAGGAGGGCCGCATCGTCCAGCTGCAGACGCTGCTGCGCACCGCCAGGGTCGGCGAGGCACCGGTCAGCGAGGGCAAAGCCGGCCCCGGCATGTTCGTCACCGTCCGCTTCGACGGCGACGACGACACCGAGTCCTTCCTCATCGGCTCCCGCGAGGAGGCCGAGACGGCCGGCGTCGAGGTGTACTCCGCCCAGTCGCCGCTCGGCAAGGCGCTCACCGGTGCCAGCGAGGGTGACACCGTCGAGTACGAGACCCCGAACGGCCGGGTCATGAAGGTGGAGCTGATCACCGCCACACCGTTCGCCGGCTGAGCGGGTTGCGTCCGGATCGTCGGGCACCGGCCCACCCTGGCGCAGCGCGGCGGCCGCACGGTGGCGGCCCGCGCCTCCCGCGACGTAGCGTGATCGAGTGACGCATCCCGGACCCAGCACGATCGGTGAGCTCCGCGCCTCCGACCACGTCCAGCGCTCGGTGAAGACCGAGATCCGCCAGAACCTCATCGACCGGCTCGCCAGCGGCCAGCCGTCGCTGCCCGGCATCATCGGCTTCGACGACACGGTCGTGCCCGAGGTCGAGCGCGCGCTGCTGGCCGGACACGACATCGTCCTGCTCGGCGAGCGCGGGCAGGGCAAGACCCGTCTCATCCGCACGCTGGTCGGCCTGCTCGACGAGTGGACGCCGGTCGTCGCCGGCTGCGAGATCAACGACCACCCGTACTCCCCGATCTGCGGGCGCTGCCAGAACCTGATCGCCGGGCAGGGCGACGACACGGCCGTCGAGTGGAAGCACCGCTCCGAGCGCTTCGGCGAGAAGCTGGCCACGCCCGACACCAGTGTCGGCGACCTCATCGGCGACATCGACCCGATCAAGGTCGCGCAGGGCCGCACGCTCGGCGACCCGGAGACCGTGCACTACGGCCTCGTCCCGCGCACCAACCACGGCATCTTCGCCATCAACGAGCTGCCCGACCTCGCCGAGCGCATCCAGGTCGCGTTGCTCAACGTGCTCGAGGAGCGCGACATCCAGGTGCGCGGCTACCAGCTGCGGCTGCCCCTCGACCTGCTCGTCGTGGCCAGCGCCAACCCCGAGGACTACACCAACCGCGGGCGCATCATCACCCCGCTCAAGGACCGCTTCGGCGCCGAGGTCCGCACGCACTACCCGCTCGAACTGACCGACGAGCTGACCCTCATCGCGCAGGAGGCGGCCGTCCTGTGGACGGATTCGACGCACGGTGCGCCGCTCGTGCCGCAGCACCTGCTCGAGGTCGTCGGCCGCTTCGCGCGCGGCGTCCGCGACGCGCCGCAGGTCGATCAGCGTTCCGGCGTCTCGGCACGCTTCGCGATCGGCGCGGTCGAGACGGTGGCCGCATCGGCCGTGCGCCGGGCCGCAGTCACCCACGAGCAAGCCGCGGTGGCGCGGGTCTGCGACCTGCCCGCGGTCGTCCCCGCCTCGCGGGGCAAGGTCGAGTTCGACGACGCCGACGAGGGCC
>CAZZZE010000145.1:1710-6804 GCA_964658365.1 uncultured Jatrophihabitantaceae bacterium | reverse complement strand
GCCTGTGCTCCGCACCGGTCGCATCGGTCGGTGGCGGTGAGCGGACTCGCGGCAATCGTCGTGGTCACGTCCACACCTCTCTCTACTGTCTTGACGGTACTGACCGGTACTCAGCGGCATGGTGAGCCGGTCAGCTTGTACTTTCCTGCTCCAGACAACCACCCGAACGCGAGCCGCGGTGGCAACACCCTGGAGACGAAACCTACTTGCAACAGCCGGTGACTGATCGAAACACCGAGGACGGAGGTCCTCAGCTGTCCTGACGGTTACACGCTGTCCAACGACTGATACCCCACCGAAGATTCCCGGTATCCGTAGCCAGACCAATGACGCCACTCACGTCACTCTCAAACGCCCAATAACTCCATCAACCGGTCACGGCGACGCTCCAGCACATCCGCCGGCGCGGCCGCCGACGCGGGTCCGGGCACCTCGCGACGCAGCTGTGCGTGCACCTGCCCGTGCGGGGTCCCGGTGCGGGCCGCGTAGACGCCGACGAGCCGGTTGACCTCGCGGCGCAGCTCGGCACCGGCGCGCCACGACGGCACGGTGGCTGCCTCGCCGGAGGCCTCGAGCGCGGGGGCGAGGCCGGCGACCCGGTTGCGGGCATGGGTGTCGCGGCGGGCCAGCAGCGCGGCGGTCTGCTCGGGCGAGAGGATGCCGGGCAGCCCGAGGAAGTCCTCGTCCTCGGCGGTCAGCTGGTCGGGGGCGGCCACCACGGCCCGGCCCCCGTGCAGCAGGTGGGCGAAGGAGGCGTCGGCGTCGACCAACTCGGTCCGGTCGGACTCCCCCGGCTCGCTCTCGACCCGCTCCACGTCGAGCACGTCATCGGCCTGCGCGGACGGCGGCGGGATGACGTGGTTGCGTTCCTGCTCCAGCTCGGCGGCCAGCGTGAGCAGCGGTCGCACCGCCGGCAGGAACACCGTCGCCGACTCGTGGTTCCCGCGGGCCCGTACGACGCGCCCGACGCCCTGGGCGAAGAACAGCGGCGTGCGGTAGGAGGTCATCCAGGCCAGGCAGGCGGCCCGCGGGACGTCGACGCCCTCGGACACCATGCGGACGCAGACGGCCATCCGCTGGCTGCCGTGGGTGAACGCGGTGATCTTCTCGCTGGCCTTCGGGTCGTCGGACAGGATGACGACGGGCTGCTCCCCCGTGACCTGCTCCACGATGTGGGCGTAGGCGCGGGCGTCGTCCTGGTCGCTGGCCAGCACCAGCCCGGCGGCATCGGGCATGCCGGAGTTGCGCAGGTGGGTGATGCGCTCGTCCATGGCGGCGATGACGTGCGGCACCCACTTGCCGTCGGGATTGAGGGCAGTGCGCCAGGCCGTCGCCTCGACCTTGCGGGTGTTCGGCTCGGACAGCGACGCGGCGATCACCTCACCGGCACTGTTGCGCCACCTCGTGGTGCCGGTGTACGCGGCGAAGACCACCGGGCGCACGACACCGTCGCGCAGCGCCTCGCGGTAGCCGTAGGTGAAGTCGGCCTCACTGCGCAGGCCGCCCTCGTCGTCGTCGACGTAGCGCACGAACGGGATGCGCTCGTCCGGGCGGGTGCGAAACGGCGTACCCGTCATGCACAGCCGGCGCGCGGCGAGGTCGAAGGCGGTGGCGACGGCATCGCCCCACGACAGCCCGTCGCCGGCGTGGTGGACCTCGTCGAGGATGACCAGCGAGCGCTTCGTCGCGGTGCGCGCGGCGTGCAGGGCCGGCTTGGCGGCCACCTGGGCGTAGGTCGTGACGTAGCCGCGCAGGTCGGCGCGCACGGGGCCCACCGCGTTGGTCAGCGCGGCGTCGAGCGGCAGCCCGAGGGCGTCGGCCGACTCGGCCCATTGCGTGCGCAGGTGATCGGTGGGCGCCACGACGATGACCCGGTCGATCACGCGGGCCTCGACCAGCGAACGGGCCAGGGCCAGCGCGAAGGTGGTCTTGCCGGCGCCGGGCGTCGCGGTGACCAGGTAGTCGCGGCGGCGCTCGACCTCGTGGTAGCGGGTCAGGGCGGCCCGCTGCCAGGCGCGCAGGCGGGGCTCGCCGGGGGTCGGCGAGGGCGCGGCAAGGGTCACTGCGCCGACCTCCCGCGATTGTGCGATCCCTAGGAGTGCCGCCGGGCGCGCACCCGCCGTCGCGGCGGGCGGCCCGATCTTGGGCACCGACGGTCCAACCTAGTCGGCGCCCAGGGAGCCGGTGACGGGGCACGCCGATCACGACCGACCCGGGTCTGCGACACGCAGGCTCGGGCACGGGTCGGCATCGCGGGTCCGCGACGGGCAGACTGTGACGCTGTGGGCGACCGCTTGCGAGCGAACCGAAGGCCGGCGGCGTACCCGGTCCGAACGGAGTGAGGCATGTACCCGTGCGGCGCCTGCTGAACGCGCGCCGCTATCTGCCGGCGCTGCTGAAGCAGACCGTTGTCAAGGCCTGGAACGACCGGGTGCTGGGGCTGTCCGCCGAGGCGGCGTTCTGGCAGATGCTGAGCCTGCCGTCGCTGTTCCTCGCACTGCTCGCGACGCTGGGCTACGTCTCGCGCTGGTTCGGGCCCGGGACCGTCGACCGGACCGAGAAGCAGATCGAGAACGTACTGAGTCGGGCCTTCAGCGAGGAGGTCGTCGCCCAGGTGATCGCCCCGACGCTGCACCAGGTCCTGCGCGGTGACCGCGCGCCGGCGATCAGCATCGGCTTCGTCCTCGCGCTGTGGGCCGGGTCGTCGGCCACCGCCACCTTCGTCAACACGATCACGATTGCCTACGGCCAGCGCGACCTGCGGGGCCCGGTGCGCAGCCGCCTGCTGGCGCTGTGGCTGTTCCTCGGCACGGTCGTGCTCGGGGTCTTCCTGCTGCCGATGCTCGTGCTGGGGCCGGACCTGCTGCGCAAGGCGTTCCCGCGCAGGGCACGGCACACGGTCAGCACCCTGATCACCAACGGTTACTACCCGGTGTTGATCATCATGCTGCTGCTCGGCCTGGCGACGTTCTACAAGCTGGCGCCCCCGCGCCGGTTGCCCTGGCACCGGGGGCTCGCCGGGGCGGCGTTGGCCGGTGTCGTCTTCCTGCTCGGCTCGATCGGGCTGCGCGCCTACATCGAGTACGTGCTCGACAAGAACCACTCCTACGGCGCCCTCGCCGCCCCGATTGCCGCGCTGCTGTTCTTCTTCATCCTGGCCCTCGGCGTGCTGCTGGGCGCCGAACTCAACGCCGCCATCGAGCAGCTCAAGCCCGCCAAGCACAAGCCGCCACGGGTGCTCGACCCCCGCAACTGGCAGCTGTTCGCCGCCGGGAACGTCAACGGCGGAATGCCTGCCCGGGCCCGCACCCAGGCCGGGGCCGACGAGCAGCAGCCTTAGCGCATGCTCTCGAAGATCTCCTTGCACTGCGGGCACACCGGCGAGCCGGGCTTCGGCGTCTTCGTCACCGGGAAGACCTCTCCGCACAACGCCTGCACCATCGTCCCCATGACCGCACTCTCGGCGATCTTGTTCTTGCGGACGTAGTGGAACACCTCGGGCCCCGTGTCGGTGTCCGACGTCGACGGGGACTCCAGAACCTGGGTATCGGTCATTGCGTCATTCTGCCCCAGGCAGGGGTGGAACTCAGCCGTCGATGGTGCGGCCGTCCTCGCCGGCCGTCAGCGCTCGCTCGGTGCCCAGGCCGGGCTTGTAGGTGGGCGTCGGAACACGCTTCTTGACCGGGCCGTTGTTGGCGATGAGCACGGCGCACCACGGCAGCACCGCTCCACCGACCATGAAGCCCAGTGCGAGCAAGATCGACACCTGGTAGGTGCACGCCGCAGCGATGACGCACAGCGCGCGGATCGACATCATGACGGCGTACTTGCGGCGGCGGCTGTCGTACTCCTCGTCGCTGCTCTGCGGCGCGCTCGTGATGAGCAACGCCTCGGGGGCGTGGGAGCGACGCATGCGTCCATGTTGGCACCGAACGCCGCGGAAAGCTTGCAATGGGCGGGGCGGCTTCACGGCCGCCGCAGCCGGGTGCGTCACCATTGGCCGGTGCCCCCCGACGTCTCGCCGTTGCTGGCTGCGACCGAGCTCGATCGGCTCCGGGCGGCGCTCGCCGGCTTCACGGTCGACACCGTCCACGACGCGCTCGGGCTGGCCGGGCAGGCCGCCCACTCCCGGGGCGATCTGGCCGGCGTCGCCCGGGCGCTCAGGCGCGACCGCGATGGAGACGCCCGATTGCACACGCTGATCGAACTGTTCCTGCTCGGTGGGGAGGTCGACGAGGCCGCCGCCCGGATGGCCCTCGCGCCGCTGCCGCTCGAGCGTGCCCAGTCGGTGGGCCTGGTGGCGGTGTCGGCCGGCGGGGTGCGAGCGGGTCTCGAGATCCGCCCTTACGCCGAGGCCGACCCGACGCCGTGGGAACCGGCGCCGGCGGGCGAGCCGTGGTGGGTGGTGTCCGACCTCGGTTCTGATGTCCGTCCGGGGCCGCTGCCCCGCGATCACGTGCTGGGTATCGGGTCGGCGTCGGTCACGCTGGCCCAGGCAACCCCGCGCACCCGGGTCGGTCGGGCCCTCGACATCGGCACCGGCTGCGGGGTGCAGGCACTGCACCTGTCGGGGCACAGCGACCACGTCACGGCCACCGATGTCAGCGCGCGGGCCCTGACGCTCGCGGCCACCACCGCCGCGCTCAGCGGCCAGCACTGGCAGCTGCGCCGCGGGTCGCTGCTGGAGCCCGTCGACGGCGAGCGCTACGACCTCATCGTCGCGAACCCGCCGTTCGTGATCTCGGCCGGCGGCGATGAGGGTTACGACTACCGCGACAGCGGGCTGGCCGGGGACGGGGTCTCCGAGGCGCTGCTGCGCGGGCTGCCGACGGCGCTGGCGCCCGGCGGTACGGCGGTCCTGCTGGCCAACTGGATCATCCCGCGTGCGGGCGAGTGGCACGAGCGGGTCACCGGGTGGTTGGCGGGCTGCGGCTGCGACGCGTGGATCTGGCAGCGCGAGGTGGCCGAGCCCGGCGAGTACGTGGCGCTGTGGCTGCGCGACTCGGGCGAGGTGCCGGGCTCGCCGGGCTGGGCGCAGCGCTACGACGCGTGGCTGGACTGGTTCGACCGGTCGCAGGTGGCGGCCGTCGGCCT
>CAZZZE010000145.1:0-1610 GCA_964658365.1 uncultured Jatrophihabitantaceae bacterium | reverse complement strand
GCTACGACGCGTGGCTGGACTGGTTCGACCGGTCGCAGGTGGCGGCCGTCGGCCTGGGGCTGGTCGCCCTGCGCCGCCCCGCCGGAGCCGCCGACGGTGGGCAGGTGGTGGTGGCCGAGGACGTCCCGCAGGCCGTCGAGCAGCCGGTTGGCGCCGAGATCGCGGCCTGGTTCGCGCGCCGCCGCTGGCTGCACGAGAGCTCGGACACCGACCTGCTTGCCACCCACCTGCGCGCCGCACCGGACCTGGTTCGCACCCGCGACGCGCTGCGCGACCCACCCGGCGGGTGGCGGGACGCCCGCGACGTCGTGCGGCAGTCACACGGGCTGCGCTGGGAACTCGAGGTCGACGACGCGATCGCGGCGTTGCTCGCCGGGTGTGACGGCACGACCCCGCTGGCTCTGGATCTCGCCGTCCTGGCAGCGTCGGTCCGGGCGCCCGCCGACAGCGTCACGGCGGCCGCCCTGCCGGTCGTGCGCGACCTCGTCGGCCGCGGGTTCCTGCTCACACCGGTGGACCCGTGAGGGCGCTGGTCCAGCGGGTGACCGAGGCGCGGGTCGAGGTCGACGGGGCCGTCGTCGGGCAGATCGGGGCTGGGCTGCTGGTGCTGGTCGGGGTCACGCACGACGACACGCCGGCGTCGGCCGCCGCCGTGGCCCGCAAGCTGCACGGCCTGCGGATCCTGTCCGGCGAACGCAGCCTGGCCGACGACCCGCACGCCGCCGTCCTCGTCGTCAGCCAGTTCACCCTCTACGGCGACACCCGCAAGGGCCGGCGACCGACCTGGGCCGCCGCAGCACCGGGCGCGGTGGCCGAGCCCCTCGTCGCTGCGGTGGTGGACGCGCTGCGGGAGCTCGGAACCCGGGTCGAGACGGGAGTATTCGGCGCCGATATGCGGGTACATCTCGTGAACGAAGGACCGATGACGCTCCTGATCGAGATGTGATCGACGGTCCGTTGCGATCCCCCTGAGCCAGGCCTGAGCAGATCGCACTTCTGTTCGGTTCCGGGAACACCGGACCCGGGTCGGCACGTTGTCCAGTACGAACCGGTCGCGGACCCTGAATTCGCGGCCGTGCACCCCGAGTCGATCAAGGTGGTCTGGTACATCGTGGCAACCTCATCCAATACTGCTCCTCGCGCGGGCGCGCGACGCGCCTCCGGCCCGCGGTCCTCCGCGACCGAGTCGGCGCGGGGGCATCGCAGCGCTCGCACGAGCACGCCGGCCGAGGACGGCGTCGAGCTGCGCGACACCGTCGACGAGGCGGTGGCCGAGTCCCCGGCCGAGGCCGCCGGCGGCACCACCAAGACCGCGGCCCGCCGGGCCAAGACCGCCGCCAAGCCTGCGAAGAGCGCGAAGGCCGCGCCGGCGGGCAGCACCGCATCCGAGGACGATGAGCCGGCCCCGGCTCCTGTCGCCCGCCTGGACCTCGACGAGGTGGCCGCCTCCGCTGACCTCGTCCGGGTCTACCTCAACGAGATCGGCAAGGTCGCCCTGCTGACCGCGGCCGACGAGGTCGACCTCGCCAAGCGCATCGAGGCGGGGCTGTACGCCGCCTACCTGCTCACCCAGCCCAACGACTTCACCGCCGCGCGCAAGCGCGACCTGC
>CAZZZE010000144.1:0-6843 GCA_964658365.1 uncultured Jatrophihabitantaceae bacterium | reverse complement strand
CGACCCACATGATCGTTTGAATGTTGATCAGCGTCGAGCCGTGCGGTGCAAGCCCCAGCTTTGCCGTCGGGATCAACCGCACGACCCGATCCCGCACCATCGCTGCCGTGACCACCGGCTTCGCCGGCTTAGTGCAGACAGAGCCGTTGAGGGTCCAAGTCCCGTTGGCTTGCTTCTGCACGCGGATGGACGCGCTGTCTGCGCCCGGCGCCGTTTGCCTACACTGACGTACGTAAACTTGGCAGCTAGCTGCGTCGTCCTGGGCGCTCGGGTCCCCGAGCCCGTTTAGATCGGCCTCGGTGTTCCCCCCACAGGCGGTCAATTGGAGAGCACCGATTGGTGCGGGGCTGCGATTTCTCGTTTGCTGCCCGCGGCCGGGGGTTTTGTTAGATCCAGAAATTTCAACCCGACCGCTGTTGTGATCGCCAGTGATTCCATGTGGTGCTGGACGTGGTGGCGGCGGCGATGCATTCGCGGCTCTTGCAGGCAAGCTGACTGCGCCCAAGAGCACGAACCAAATCACAAAAATTCTCACTTAGTTGCCACCGCCTGCCTCCAGTCGACTACCAACCAGTGATCACCGGCGTAAGCTATCCAAGTTCGAAAGGTGACTCGGCCAGAGTCAGGCGATCGGTCAACCACCTCGCCTGCGCGGGTATACGAAGTTAATGCAGCCTGATCCACGGTGACATCGATGATCGCAGTAGATCCGTTATGAGGGATGTTGGGCTGAATCGTTGACTCGAGAATTGCTATTCGGCCACCACGGTAATATGAGCCAGACGCGGCAAGCTTGTCGATGTCAAGTGACAGTAATTTGTTGCAGCCAGTGCATTTGCTGCTCATAATGCTTCGCGCCAAAGCGGTGTCCATAGTCGCGTAAGCCCAATCGACTGCCCGCATCCAGTAATTGCCAAATTCGAGGGATCCGAGTCGCGTATTCATTGCGCCGTATTTCGACAGCATCGGCGGTTTCTCGCCGGGGCGGACGTTGGGACCGGTAGTCGCGACGGAGGGGCTCGCGGACGTGCTGGGAGCGGTGGGCGTCGTCGACGTCGGGGCCGTGGAACTGCCGGGCAGCGTCGAGGTCGGGCGGGGCGTCGTGCCGCCCGAACCGCTACTCGTGCACGCGACCGCCCCCAGCAAGATCAGGGCAATCGGTGCAATCCCCCTCCTGTGCACGGCATAAATCTTCGCACGCGCAGGGCAAGTTCGCAGGGTGTCCACAGGGCTGCGAGCTGTATTACGACCGTAATACACCTGGGGCATCGGTATCTACCAGTGCCCGCCACGACTCACATCCGCTGCCAGCTACCGTCGTCGTATGACGCAACCGCAGAGCGTGCTGGGTGTCGCGCAGCCGCCGGTCACCACCTCGCAACTGCAGCAGGCCAGGAAAGCGCTGCTGGGTTACCGCGTCATGGCCTTCGTGACGGGCGTCGTGCTCATCACGGCCTGCGTGGTGTGGATCTTTGCGAACGGCACCGCGGCGAACAGCGTGATCTGGGTCGCGCACGGCTGGCTGTTCATCCTCTACGTCGTGGCGACGGCCCTGCTCGGCATCAAGCTGCGGTGGCCGCTCGCACGCTTCGGAGTGGTGATGCTCGCGGGCACCATCCCGACCATGTCCTTCGTTGCCGAACACTTCGTGACCAAGGCGGCTCAGCCCAGCGACCTGGCGGCCTGATCACCCAGCCCGTTCATCAGATCGGTTCGGGCCCGCGACACACGTGAGCGAATCGTGCCGACAGGGCACGACAGGACGTCCGCGGCCTCGGCGTAGGACAACCCCAGCACCTGGGTCAGCACGAACGCCTCGCGGCGGTCGGGTTCGAGCGCCGACACGAGCAGCCGCATCGCGACGCCGCCGGACGGATCGGCTTCGACCCGCGACGCGTCGACCGGCCGCCCGCGCTCGCGCACGGCCGAGCGCACCGCGTCGGCACAGGCCCGCCTGGCGATCGACAGCAACCACGTCCGCGCGGACGAGCGGCCCTGGAAACGGTGCAGCGAGGCGAAGGCCCGGGCGTAGGTGTCCTGAGTCAGATCGTCGGCCTGCTGCGACGAACCGAGTGCTGCGCAGAGCCGCCAGACGTCGGCCTGCGTCGCCCGCACGAACGCCGATGCCGCCGCCGCATCGCCCCGCCGGGCTCGCAGGGCCAGCGTGGTGATCTCGTCCGGAGCGCCGTCCATCTCACCTCGCAAAGTACGCGGGAACCATGAGGGCTTCCCGAGCGACTAGAGCTTTCGTGAGGTGTGACCGATACCGGACCGCGGCGTCCGCGCGCATGGACGGCGAGCCCTTGGGCATGTCGCCGGGCGCGCTGGAGGCCCACGTCTCGACGTGCCGCGACTGCGCGACGTGGATCGAGCGGGCCGAGCTCATCACCCGCGCCGCCCGCCTCGACGCCACGCTGGTACCCGATCTCGCCGATCGCATCGTCGCCGATGTCGTGCTGCCGGCGCGTCGCGTGCGCCGCCGACGCACGCTGCTCCGGGTGGCGCTGCTCGTCGCGGGGCTGGTGCAGTTCGCCGTCGGGCTGCCCGCGCTCGTCGGCGACAGCATCGGCATGGCGATGTCCATGCACGGGGCGCACGAGATGGCGGCCTGGAACCTGGCCGTCGCTGCGGCGTTCATAGCCGCTGCCTGGCTACCGCGTCGCGCCGCCGGTCTCGTCCCCCTGCTCGCGACCTTCCTGACCATCCTCACGGCGCTGTCCGTCCACGATCTGGCGGCCGGCGAGGTCGGGCTCGACCGGCTCTCGACGCACTGCGCCGCACTCGTCGGGCTCGTCGTGTTGATCTTCCTCGACCGCACCGAGCGGGCGATCCGACCGGGTCCCGCCCAAGCGTTCGAAGCCCGCGCCGACGAGGGCCCGACCGATCTGCGGACCGTGGCGTGAAACGTCTCGCCGCACTGCTACTCGCCATGATCGGCGCCGGGCTGCTGCTCGCCGCGCCGGCCGAGGCGCACGCGACCGTCGTCACCTCGACGCCCGCCGACGGCTCACGCCTGACCAAGGCCCCGTCCAGTGTGACCATCACCTTCGACGAGAGCGTCGGGCTCGGCGGCATCGGCTACCTGCACGTCACCAACGGCAGCGGCACGCGCGTCGACGCCGGCGTCGCGACGCACCCGGCCGGTGACGCCACCAAGGTCACCGACCGGCTGGTGAGCGGGCTGGGCAACGGCACCTACACGGCGAGCTTCCGGGTGATCAGTGCGGACTCGCACCCGGTCGCGGGGACGATCGCCTTCGTCGTCGGCAACGGCGCACTCGTCCACGGCAGGGCCAGTACGACGACCACGAACGGCGTGACCGGTGCCCTGTTCGACGCCGCCCGGTGGGTGACCTACGGCGGGCTCGCGCTGCTCGGCGGCGCCTGGCTGCTGCTCACCGTGTGGCCGGCCGGTCGCGACGACGTCCGCGCGCGCCGGGTGGTGTGGACGGGGTGGGCCGGCGCAGTCGCGGGCGCGCTGCTCGAAACCCTGCTGCAGGGGCCCTACACGGCGGGGGACGGGCCGGGCGGGCTGGGGCACTGGACGCTGCTGCAGTCGACGCTGCGCTCGGACTACGGCCAGCTGCACAGTGTCCGTCTCATGCTGCTCGCCGCCCTGGCGCTGCTGTTCGCCCGCGCCCTGCGGACAGGGGCCGAGCGGTCGCCGTGGGAGGCAGTCGCGCCGGTGCTGGGCGTCGCGGTGGTCTACACCGTGTCAGCCGGCGGGCACGCCGACACGACGTCGCCCAACTGGCTGTCGATCCCGGTCGACATGGCCCACCTGCTGGCCATGATGACGTGGGTCGGCGGCCTGGTGGTCCTCGTCATCGCGCTGCTGCCCCGCCGCGACGCCGACGAGCTGCGCGCCGTCCTGCCCGCCTTCTCGACGGCCGCGTTCGCATCCGTCGTGGTGCTGGCCGGGTCCGGGACGTACGCCGCCTGGCACGGGATCGGAGCGGTCGACGCGATCGTCGGTACCACCTACGGGGTGCTGGTCGTCGCCAAGATCGTGCTGTTCTTCGCCCTGCTTGCGCTGGCCTACCTCTCGCGGGGCGTCGTGCGGCGGCACTTCCGGCGCCCGCGCGTGGCCTACGCCATGACCTCCGACGTCGCCGACGACATCGAGCCTGACACGTTCCCGATCGAGACCGAGCGGTTACGGCGCTCGGTGTACGTCGAGGCGCTGGTCGCGGTGGTCGTGCTGGGGCTGACCAGCGTGCTGGTGGCCGAACCGCGCGGGGAGGAGGCGCTGGCCGCGCAGTACCGCAAGCCGGTCAGTGCTACCACCTCCCTCGGCGGCGGCGCGACGCTCGCCGTCACCTCTGATTCCGGCACGCACGGCGCCGTGCAGCTCACCGTCGACGTCACGGGAGCGAGCCCGACGTCCATCACCGCGACGGCCATCCAGCACGACAGGGAGATCGGCCCCATTTCGGTGACGCTGACGAAGGAGGGGTCGCGCACGTGGGACGGCAGCGCGAACCTGCCGGTCAGCGGCCGCTGGGAGATCGACCTCGTCGTCACCACGTCCGAATTCGACGCCACCACCGCCGACGTCGTCCTGTCCCTGCACTGAGGCAATCCGAAGGAGTTCCATGCACCGGCTGCGCACCGTCACGCTCACCCTGCTCGCGTCGCTCGGCCTGCTCGTCGTCTTGAGCGCATCCGCGTTCGCGCACGTGACGGTCACCGCGCCCGGAGCGGTCAGCGGCGGCGGGGACCAGGAGATCACGTTCCGCGTGCCCGTCGAGGAGGCCGCCGCGAACACCGTCGGCGTCACGATTCAGCTGCCGACGGCCACCCCGATCGCGTCGGTCGACGTCCTGCCGGTCCCCGGGTGGACGCACACCGAGCTGACGTCGAAGCTGGCCACGCCGATCAAGACCGACGACGGCGACATCACCGAAGCGGTCACCCAGATCACTTGGAAGGCGGCGTCCGGTGGGGGACTGAAGCCCGGCGAGTACGGCGAGTTCACGATCATCGCCGGTCAGCTGCCGAAGGCGAAATCGCTGACGTTCAAGGCTGTTCAGACCTACAGCGACGGTTCGGTCGTGCGCTGGATCGAGACGCCCGCGCCGGGCAGCAGCACCGAGCCCGAGCACCCCGCACCGGTGCTGCAGCTTGCCAGCGGCCCGGCGAGCGCGTCCTCCGGCGCTGCGTCAGTCACTGCGGCCCCTCAGGCGAGCAGCGGACACTCGGACGGGGACAGCAACACCGGGCCGGTCGTGCTCTCGATCATCGCCCTGGTGATCGCGGCCGCCGCCCTCGGACTGGCCGTGGTGTCCCGGGCGAAGGGTCGGGCGACGACGTGAGAGGCGCGGTATGAAGATCTCGGCCGCGGCGGTCTCGAGCGCGGTCGTGGCGGCCGTGCTCGGCGTCGGCGGGCTCGTCGTGGGCCAGACGTCTGCCGTGCAGGCCAGCGTTGCCGGCCCGGGGCAGGTCTCCGTCGTCGGTGCGTACGTCCGTGCGCCGGTGCCGCCGACCAGGCTGGCCGCGGCCTACTTCACCGTCTACAACACGACGTCCTCGCCCGACCGGTTGCTCAGCGTGCAGACCGGTGCGGGCGCCACCGCGGTGCTGCACGTCGGGACCGCCGGCGGCGCGATGTCCGCGATGAGCGCCAATGGCGTCGAGATCCCGGCGCACGGGCACTTGACCCTGAGCGCCGGCAAGGGCCACGTCATGATCGGCGGCCTGTTCGGGCCGGTCGTGGCGGGCCAGACCGTCGACATCACGGTGCAGTTCGAGAAGGCCGGGACGGTGAACGTCGTGGCGCCGGTGATCGGGGTGGGCGCCCCGGTGCCCGCAGCCGCCACGCCGACCGGAGAATCGTCCATGTCCATGAACATGTCTGGAGATCACTAGTGACCCGCCGTACCACCGCGTTCGCCGCGCTGCTGCTCGTGCTCGGACTGGTACTCGCCGGCTGTTCGAGCAGCGGCTCGGCCGGCCCGAGCGCCACCGCGTCGCAGCTCAACGACCAGACCGGCGGCGGGAAGTACGAGGGCTTCGGATTGACGCCGCCGCAGCCTCGCCCGTCGTTCACCCTCACCGACACGGCCGGCAAGTCCTTCGCGTTCGGCACCGCCACCCGCGGGCGTCCGACCCTGTTGTTCTTCGGCTACACGAACTGCCCGGACGTCTGCCCGACCACGATGGCCGACGCGGCCGTCGCGCTGACGAAGGTGCCGGCCGCGGTCGCGGCCAAGACGATGGTGGTCTTCGTGTCCACGGACGTGAAGCGCGACACCGGCCCGGTCATCGCGAAGTGGATAGCCAACTTCTCGGCCATCGCCAAGAACACGAAGGCCACGTTCGTGGGGCTGCGAGGGACGCAGCAGCAGGTCGACGCTGCGCAGGCTGCCGCGCACATCACGCTGGCCGAGGACGGCGGGCAGACCCACTCGGCGCAGCTGCTGCTCTACGGCCCGGACGACTATGCGCGGGTGTCGTTCCTGCAGAGCACGACCGAGCAGGCAGCGATAGAGCACGACCTGCCGATCGTGGCGAAGTAGCTTCCTCACTCGCTGAGGCACAATCAGGCCTCGTGACCGGAGACCGCTCGTTGAACTGGTATGCCGTCCGTCCGTGGCTGAGCACCGTGGCCCGGCTCGTCCTCGGGGTGGTGTGGCTCTGGGCCGGGTGGTCGAAGGTCCGCTCGCCACGCACGTTCACCCAGGCCGTGCGCGCCTACGACGCGACGCCCGAGTGGCTGTCGAAGGCGATCGGCTACGGCCTGCCCGTGCTCGAGCTCTCGTTGGGCTTGCTGCTGGTCCTGGGCCTCATCACCCGCATCGCGGCGGCGGTGTCCGGCGTGCTGTTCGTGGTGTTCCTCGTCGG
>CAZZZE010000143.1:0-6854 GCA_964658365.1 uncultured Jatrophihabitantaceae bacterium | reverse complement strand
GGGTGCGGGGTGGACGACGGCGGTGGGCGCCCTGCTCGACGCGGTCGACATCGTGGCCGCCCGCCCGCCGTCCGGCCGCGGTGGGCTGGTGCCGGGCGACGTACGCCGCCTCGCCGCCCGAGCGCGCAGCAAGGACGCGGTGCTCATGCCCTACACCGACTCGTGGTCCGGCGCCGACGTCCGGCTCGTCGCCCGGGAAGGGGTGTGGACGGGGCTCGGCGCCGGCGGTCCGGGCAGCGGTCGGTTGCGCGCCCGCCGCGTGCACGTCGAAGCCGCCGGTCGCGGCACCGCCGCGCGTCCCCGCTCGGCCGGCCTCTGGCTGCCCGCCCACGGCGGCGGCGTCGACATCGCGCCGCCCCTGGCCCCCGTCGTCGACCTCGCCGGATGACCGGCGAGGCGGGTTCCCACCGAAGAATCTGCGCCTGGGCCCCGGACTGGCCGGTCACCGCGGCGCGGGTCGACGCCGGATTGCCCGCGGACGCGCCGGTCGCAGTCGTCACCGCCAACCGGGTGGTGGCCTGCTCGCACACCGCGCGCGAGCAGGGGGTGCAGCGGGGGCTGACGCGGCGCGAGGCGCAGGCACGTTGCCCCGAGCTCGCGGTGCTGGGCCGCGACGAGGCGGTCGAGGCCCGCGCCTTCGAGCCGGTGGTCGCCGCGCTCGAAGCCATCGCACCGGGCGTCGAGATCACCCGACCGGGACTGGCCGCGATCGGGGTCCGCGGCCCCACGCGCTACTTCGGCGGTGAGACCGGCGTGCTGCACGCCCTGTCCCGCGGGGTGTTCGACGTCCCGGCCTTGCAGGGTGGCGACGTGCTCATCGGCATCGCCGACGGCTCGTTCGCCGCCGAGCAGGCCGCCCGTCGCGGCGTCATCGTCGAGCCCGGCGGCTCGCCCGGCTTCCTGGCCGAACTCCCGGTCGAGACGCTCGATCCGTCCGGGACGTCCCTGCTGATCGACCTGCTGAAGCGGCTCGGCATCCGCACGCTGGGCGCGTTCGCGGCCCTGCCGCCGCGCGACGTGCTGGCCCGCTTCGGGCCCGACGGCGCCTGGGCGCACCGCCAGGCCGGCGGGATCGACGAGCGGCCGGTGTCGGGCCGGCGCCCGCCGGTCGAGTTCACGGTCACCCTCGACCTCGAACCGGCGCTCGACCGCGTCGACACCGTCGCCTTCTCCGCGCGCGGGATCGCCGAGCAGTTCGTCCTCGACCTCGGCGCGCACGGGCTGGCCTGCACCTGCCTGGAGTTGCAGGCGATCAGCGAGAACGGCGAGGAGACGGTGCGGCGCTGGCGGCACTCGGGGGTGCTGACCGCGCTCGACGTCCTGGACCGGGTGCGCTGGCAGCTCGAGGGCTGGCTGTCCGGGGCGGCCCGGCCCACCGGCGGGGTGGCGCGGGTGCGGCTCGTCCCGATCGAGACCGTCCCTACCGGCGCGCACCAGCGGGCGCTGTGGGGTGGCGCCGGCGATGACGACGAGCGGGCCGCCCGGGCGCTCGCACGGGTGCAGACGCTGCTCGGGCACGGCTCGGTGCTCATGCCGGTGCTCGAGGGCGGCCGCGACCCCGGGCAGCGCACCCGGCTGGTGCCGCTGGGCGACGAACCGCTGCCGCTGCGCTCGCCCGAGCAGCCGTGGCCGGGCCGGCTACCGGCGCCGGCGCCATCTGTGCTGCTCGACCCGCCGCGGCCGGCCCAGCTGCTCGACGCCGGCCAACGGACGGTCGTGGTCACCGATCGCGGCGCCGTGCCCGCCCCGCCGGCGCTGTTTGCCATGGGCGCCGAGACGCCGACCGCGATCGTCTCCTGGGCCGGCCCGTGGCCCGTCGACGAGCGGTGGTGGAGCCCAGAGTCCGCGCGTCGCGCGGTGCGCTGCCAGGTGGTCGACGTCCGCGGCCGCGCCTTCCTCGTCAGCGGCATCATGCCCGGCGCCGACGACGCGAGCCCGCAGCCGCGCTGGCAGGTCGATGCGATCTATGACTGACTCGCGCGCCCCGCATGAATACCCCCTTCAGCCGGCCAGGGCCGGCTGAAGGGGGTATTCATCGCACGGTCGGCGGACGCCCGCGAGTTACGGTGTCGCGCATGGAATCGCCGGGTCGCCGCTACCAGAACCTGATCTACCGCGACGGCGTCACCGGCCGCCGTCCCACCGTCTCGACGTCGGCCGCCGGCCTGGAGCGTCAGGCCAAACGGCACATGTCCCGACGGGCGTGGGCCTACGTTGCGGGCGGCGCGGGCTCGGAGGCCACGATGGCCGCCAACCGGGCCGCGTTCGAGCGGCAGCGGCTCGTCCCCCGCATGCTGCGCGACGTCAGCGAGCGTGATCTGACGGTCGAGCTGCTCGGCACGCACCTGCCCGCGCCGTTGCTACTCGCCCCGATCGGCGTGCTGTCGCTGGCCCATCGCGGCGCCGACCTCGCGGTGGCCAGGGCCGCGGCGCAGCGGGGCGTCCCGTTCGTCTTCTCCAACCAGGCGTCGGTCGCGATGGAGCAGACCGCGGCCGCGATGGGCGAGGCCCCACGCTGGTTCCAGATGTACTGGTCGACCGAGGACGAGCTGGTCGACTCATTCCTGCGACGCGCCAAGGCGGTGGGCGCGCAGGCGCTGGTCGTCACCCTCGACACCACCATGCTCGGCTGGCGACCGCGCGACCTCGACCTCGGCTCGCTGCCGTTCGCGCGCGGGGAAGGCATCGCGCAGTACACGTCGGACCCGGTGTTCCGCCGGCTCGTCGAGCAGGCGCCGGCCGCGAGCGGCGAGCGTCCGCGCGTCACCCCGCAGACGATCCGGACGTTGATCGAGATGACCGCGCACTACCCCGGCGAGTTCCGCCAGAACCTGCGCTCGCCGCTGCCTCGCGCCGCGGTCGAGACGTTCCTGCGCATCTACTCGCGCCCGTCGCTGACCTTCGACGACATCGCGACGCTGCGCGAGCGCACCGACCTGCCGGTGTTCCTCAAGGGCGTGCTGCACCCCGACGACGCGAAGCGCGCGCTCGACGTCGGCGTCACCGGCATCGTGGTCTCCACGCACGGCGGACGCCAGGTCGACGGTTCGATCGGCTCGCTCGACGCGCTGCCCGGGGTCGTCGACGCCGTCGGGCCCGACGTCCCGGTGCTGCTCGACAGCGGCGTGCGCAGCGGGGCCGACGTCGCCAAGGCCGTCGCCCTCGGCGCTCGCGCCGTGCTCCTCGGCCGACCGTACGTGTACGGACTCGCGGTCGCCGGCGAGGCGGGGGTCGGTGCCGTGCTCGACACGGTCATCGCCGAACTCGACCTCACCCTCGGCCTGTGCGGCGTCACCGCCGTCGACGAGCTCTCCCGCGACAACCTGGCGTAGATCAGCCCGCGTGCATCAGAACTCGACCTCGTCCGCGAGCACGGTGCCGGCCGTGCGTCCGGGTGCCTGCTGATAGCTCCAGTACAGGTTCGTGTGGGCGATGACCTGCTCCGGCGGTGGGGCGCCGTAGGCGGTGAGGTCCTCGGTGGTGTGGGCGTCGGAAACGAGTACGGCGTCGTAGCCGCGGGCGAGCGCGCCATGCAGCGTCGAGCGGATGCACTGGTCGGTTTGCGCGCCGACCACGATCAGCCGGCCGACGCCACGCTCGGCCAGAACCTTCTCGAGCTCGGTGTCTTCGAAGGAGTCGCCGTAGCGCTTATGTACGAGCGGCTCGCTGGCGGCGAGCGACAGCTCGGGGACGTACTGCCACTCCTTGCTGCCCTTCTCGAGCTGGGCGTCGGAATGCTGCACCCAAACCACTGGCACCTGCGACGAGCGTGCCCGCTCGACGACCGACCCGATGGCGGCCACCACCTCGTCTCGATTGTGCGCAGTGCCGACAACGCCATTCTGGACGTCGACGACCAGCAGTGCAGTGTTCGGACGATCGATCAACGTGGTCATGGCATGACCGTAGACAACAGCACCGACAACCCTGCTGGACCGTCGCGATATCGAGGATGCGATCCTCAGCCGCTGCCGGTGGCTCCGGGCACCATGGGATGCACCTGAACGTCTTTGCAGGCAGGGAAGGACACCCGCAGCCGCGTCGAGTCGCGGTTGTCGGGCAGCGTGAACAGGATCGCCGGACTCTGCGGGCACGCTTTCTGCGTCGCCTCGTCGATCGTGAAACCCTCGATCCGGGCGCTGGCCCGTTGCCCGGGGTGCAGCACGATGCGCGGCGGCGCGCCGTTGCGCAACCCACCCATGAAGCCCTCACGGGTGCGTGTCGCCTGCTCGATCTGATGACCCTGTGCATCAAGCAGGGCCACGCCCGGGTAGCCCTGCGTGACGCAGGTCTGGTGTGAGGCGTTGCGCGCGGTCACGACGAAAACCACATGCATCGAGGCACCGTCCTGTCCGCCGATCGAGAGGGTTGACACCGTGGGTGTGCACGGGATCGTGCCTCCGGCAACTTTCGCGGACCCGGTTGTGCTGCTGCTCGGCCTGACGGATTGCGCGGAAGCGGACGAGGTCGCCGGGGCGGTGACGGTCGCCGTCGACGCGGTCACGGCGGAACTGGCCGGCGGCGCGCTGGGCGAAGCCTTGTTCACCGAACTACTCGTGCACGCCGCCAGGGCGAGTGAAGCGGCGATCAGGCATGTGCAGCACAGCATGCGGGACATCGACGCTCCTCGGGCAGCGGCCATGGACGTCCCGGGTATGCCCGCGGGCGCAGCGGCGCAACCGTTGACCGGTTCCAACCTCGGGTGGCCATCGCGCTCGACGCGGGCCTGGGACCTGCAGACCCCGCATGGTCCGGGACGGCCTCACGGCGGACGTGAAGCGGAATGGGCCTTCGCCGACCTCCCGTCCGCGGTGTCGCGATCAGCAGTGGCGGGCGGCCAAAACCCGCCGATTCAACAGCTCGCCGTATTGCGGTCCGTGATTCTAAGGTGGCGCAGGTCGGCCGGGAACCGTTTGTTGATCCACTGGTAGTAGGCCTCGTCGTTCTCGTCGTCGACGGCGACGCCGGTGACGCCCTGGTCAGCGGCGAGGGTTGCTACGGCCGCTCCAACCCCGGCCGAGCTGGAGGAGGTCGGGCACCCGGTATCGCGAGAGACGGACGAGCAGAACAACTCGATGTAGGCCTTCTGCGTGTGGTGTGCTTCCGAGGGACGGCCAAGCACTCGGACGGCGCACGCACCGGGCTGGTCTGCGCCCGCAGCGGAGATCACCTGGCTGTGCGATTCGGTGTAGGAGGCGATCCTGGCCTCAAGATGCTTGACGGTCTGAGTCTCGGCCGTCGCCGCGGCTCCGCTATCGCAGCCAGTCAGCCCGGTGGTCACTGCGGCGGCACACATCGCGACCGCGAGCGCCCGTCCAGCTCGTCCTCGCATGATTGCAGTCTGCCTTGCTCAGCTCAGTTCCGGACGGATGTGCAGCGCTGCTGAGACGGGGTTCGGGGCTCAGTCGGTGGGTGCGGCTTGAAGCAACGTTCGTAGCGACTGGCGTAGCTGGGTGGCGCCCCGGGCGCCCAGGGAGGTCGTGAAGTTCCGTTCGGTCGCGAGCGCAGCCGACTCCGCCCGGTCGAAGAGTCGACGGCCTGCGTCGGTGAGTTCGACGACGTTGCGGCGCCGGTCGTCCTCGGACGGTCTGCGGGCGATGATCCCCCGCCCCTCGAGGGCATCGAGCAGGGCCACCATCGAGGTCCGGTCGACCCCGAGCACCCGGGCGACGTCCTGCTGTGATGCCGCCTCGCCACCGGCGATCACTCGCAGCGCCCCCAGATCCCGCGATGTCACGCCCAGTCCGGCCAGCGCGGCGTCCGTCTGCTTCTCCAGTTCCAGGTGCGCGTGCTTGATCAGGTACCCCAGCACATCGTCATGGCTGCGCACGGGCGCTCTCAGAGGTCGCGACGAGGTGGACATCAGCGAAGCGTATCGCTACGCTGATCGTCAGTTTTACTGATGATTGATAATGCTGACGGAGGCGTTACATGATCCTGGTAACCGGCGGATCCGGATTCATCGGCGGCCACACCGTGCGTGCCCTGCACGAACTCGGCGAGAGCTGCGTGATCGTTTCGCGCAGCAGCAACCAGGTGCCGGGGCACCTGGCCGATCTGCCCGTCGTCTCCGAACAGGCCGACGTCGCTGATCTCGACGCCCTGCGAGCCGTCGGCACGCGGTACCCGATCACGGGCATCGTGCACCTGGCCGGGTACCCCGCACCGAGAGGCTCGGTCGGCGGAGTCGATGCGACCCAGGGCCTGCTCGACGGTCTGCTCAACATTGTGCGGGTGGCTCAGGACTGGGGCGTGGCGCGCATCGGACTGGCAAGCACGATCGGCGTCTACGCCGGGCTGACCTACGAGGGTCCGCTCACCGAGGACCTGCCGGTCCACCTCAGCGCACCACACCCGATCCCCCGGTCGAAGAAGATCGGCGAGCTGCTCGGTGAACAGCTCGCCGAGGCAACCGGCATCGAGATCGTCAACCTCCGAATCTCGGGCACCTGGGGCCCGAACGGACATGAAGACCCTTTCTTCGCCGCACCTGCGCTGATCCACGCCGCAGCCACCCGACGACCGGTCGACCTGTCCGGACTGCTCGTCCCCGTCCATCTCCAGGACGGTCTGGACCTCTGCTACGTCAAGGACACCGGCCGGGCCATCGCGCTGCTCCAGCTCGCCGAGACACTCGACCATCGCACCTACAACGTCGCGAGCGGCCGGGTGACCACCAATGCCGACATCATCGCCGCAATCCACGACATCGACCCCGACGTCACGCTCGAACTGCCCGACGGCCCGAGCCGACCAGGCAATCCCCTCGACATCGCACGGCTGCACCACGACACCGGCTACACACCCGAATACGACACGGCACACGCCGCAGCCGACTACATCGCCTGGCTACG
>CAZZZE010000142.1:0-6862 GCA_964658365.1 uncultured Jatrophihabitantaceae bacterium | reverse complement strand
GCCGCCGAGGTGTTGCCCGAGACGGTGATGCTGTCGGCGACCACGGCGCGGGTCAGCCCGAGCTTGGCGGTGATCGCGTCGACGATGCGCTTGTTCGCCTGGTGCGGCACGAACACGTCGATGTCCTCGACGCCGACCCCGGCGCGGCGGCAGGCGCCGAGCGCCACGGCCGGCATCTCCTCGACGGCCCAGCGGAACACCTGCGAGCCGGCCATCGCCAGCTTGCCGCCGACGATCGCCCCGCAATCGATCAGGTGCGACTGCGCGCCGTCGCTGCCCCACACGGCCGGCCCGATCCCGGTGCCGCCGTTGCCCGTCGGGCCGACCACCGCCGCGCCGGCCCCGTCGCCGAAGATGATCGACGTCCCGAGGTCGGCCGGGTCGATCAGCGAGCTCATCTGCTCGGCAGCCACGACGAGGACGTGCCGGGCGGCACCGGTGCGGATCGCCCCGTCGGCGGCGGTGAGCGCGTAGCAGAAGCCGCTGCAGGCCGAGTTCAGGTGCATGCGCGGAGCCGCAGCAGCTACGCCGGCCGCGAGCGTGCCGCCGTCACCCGGGCCATTGGCCACGCTGCAACTGGCGGTGATGACGAGGTCGACGTCGGTCTCGTCGAGGCCGGCCGCGGTGAGCGCGTCGGCCGCGGCCCGCACGGCGAGCTCGTCGAGCTCGCCCACCCGCGACACCCGGCGCACGGATCGGATGCCGGTGCGGGACTCGATCCAACTGCCGGCCTTGCCGAACGGCGCGCCCAGTGCGTCGGCACTGATCGAGCCGTCGGGCTGTGCAGCGCCGAAGCCGAGAGTCCGGGTGCCGCCGGTCCCGGCAACGGTGTTGAGCAAGACTGGCCTTCCGGTCGTCCGACGACTACTAGGAAGTCCAACTATTCGGGTTACCCGTTGGTAACGGAAACCGACCGGTCGCCGTCCGACCTGGCAGCGACGCGCAACGGCTCACCCATGAGATCGAGATGTCTCAGCACCGCCCGGTAGGAGCCCGCCAGCGACGTCTCGCAGTAGCCGACGCCCAGCCCGGCGCAGTACGCACGGACGATGGGTTGCGCGTGCCGCAGCGACGCACGGGGCATGTTCGGGAAGAGGTGGTGTTCGATCTGATAGTTCAGGCCACCCAGCGCGAGGTCGGTGAACCGTCCGCCGCGGACGTTACGGGACGTCACGACCTGGCGCCGCAGGTAGTCGACCCGCTGGCCGGGGCCGATGATCGGCATCCCCTTGTGGTTCGGCGCGAATGTCAGCCCCATGTAGACGCCCCACAGCGCCTGGTGGACGGCCGCGAAGGCCAAGGCCTTGGCCGGCGACATGACGAGCAGCAGCCCCCCGACGTAGAGGACGGTGTGCACGCCGAGCCCGACCGCCTCGTGGCGCTTGGTGCCGCCGCGCGAGCTGCGGTCCGTGCCGGAGCGCACGGCCGCCACGCTGTCGACATGCATGCTCATGCCCTGCAGGGTCAGCAGCGGGAAGAACAACCACGCCTGCCGGCGAGCGACGAAGCGGCTGATCGCGCTGCCGCGCCTCGTCGCCTGGGCCGGGGTGAAGCTCATCACGCCGTCCGCGATGCTCGGGTCCCGGTCTTCGTGATTCGGGTTGGCGTGGTGGCGGTTGTGGGTGTCCACCCACCAGCCGTAGCTCAGGCCCACGAGAACGTTGCCCAGCAGGCGACCCACGGCGTCGTTGCACCGCCTGCTCGTGAAGATCGCCTGGTGACCGGCGTCGTGGCCGAGGAAGGCCACTTGGCCGCAGACGACGGCGAAGGCGCCGGCAAGGGCCAGCTGCCACCACGAGTCACCGACCTCCACGACGGCGACGACGGTCGCAGCGTAGCAACCGAGGGTCGCTGCTGCTCGAATCGCGTAGGAGACCGGTCGCCGGTCGAGCAGCCCGCGGGCCCGAACGATCTTGATCAGCTCGGCGTAATCGCTGCCGCGCCGGGTAGGGCGGTGCGCACTCAGCATGGACGTTGCAGAATTCATTGACGTACCTCGGGGAGGACGCCGTGTTGCCCGGCCATGAGTTCGTACTCAGCTGCTCGGCCAGAGCTGCTTTCCGGGCCGGCTGGTTGCGCCAACGTCCCCACGGTACCGCGTGCGCGCGAACCGGCCCGGTCGTCGTCGCCTGTTCAGGTGGCCTCGAGCATCAGTGCAGGCGGTCCCTGTGAGCCTGACACCGGAGGACGCCGACGAGGCCGCTGCGTCCGCTACGCAGCACGGACCCCACACTGACGAGCTGCGCGAGAGCCTGGCCGGTCTCGCGGCGCTGGTCACTGGCAGCCTCGGGCTTCAGGAACTGCTCCGCGAGGTCGCGGCGTTCGCCGCCCACGCGATCCCTGGCGCCGACGGGGCCGGGGTGACGCTGCTGCGGATCGAGCCGGCCAGCAGTTCGATCGAGGCCGTTGCCGCCAGCCACCCGTTCGTTCGCGAGATCGACGAGATCCAGTACCGGACCGTCGACGAGGGTCCTTGCATCACGGCGACCCGACAACGGCGCACGGTGTGCTCGGGATCACTCGGCGGTGAGCCGCTGTGGCCACGCTTCGGCCCGCGCGTCGGCCGGTTGGGGGTGCACAGCGTCCTGTCGTTACCGCTGCTGCTTCCCGGGCGGGTTGTCGGAGCCATCAACGTCTACGCCCGTGCCAAGGACGCCTTCGACCACCGGTCGCAGCGGTTGGGCGAGCTGTTCGCCGCTCCGGCGGCGGTGGCCGTCCACAACGCGCACACACTGTCGACCGCGCTGGCCGTGGCCGAGCAACTGCAGCGAGTGCTCGCCGAACGGCCCACGATCGACGAGGCTGTGGGACTGATCCGCAGCCGAACCGGCGCAACGTCCGACGAGGCCCGCCAGACCCTGCGCGCGATGAGCCAGCGAGAGCAACTCAAGGTCGTCGACGTCGCACAGCGGTTGGTCGACGAGGCAGTGCGGCGGGCCCGCGCCCGACATGCCGGGAGCTGACCGCGGTCAGGCGTCGGTGCCGACGAGCTCGGCGGTGACCTCGTCCGTGCCCGCAGCGATGCTGTTGCTGCTCGTGGCTCGCAGCTCGGCGAGGCGCTTCTTCGACGGGAACAGCAGGGCACACATGACCGCGCCGGCCGCGAAGATGCCGGCCGAGATCGCGAACGCGGCGGTGTAGCCGTGCGTCGCGGACTGCGCGGCGAGCCCGGCACCGAGCGAGCGGTGATCAGCGGCGTAACTGGTGCTCACCGAGGCGACGATCGTGCTCAGCACCGCGGTGCCGATCGAGCCACCGACCTGCTGCATGGTGCTGACCAGCGCCGACGCGACGCCCGAGTCCTGCGGCTGGACGCCGGCGGTGGCGGTGTTCATGGCCGGCGCCATGACCATGCCCATGGCGAAGCCCATGACGACCAGTGCGGGCAGGACGCCGGAGGCGTAACTCGAGGACACCTCGAGCCGGCTCAGATAGGCCAGGGCGGCCACGCCGAGCAGCATGCCGGTGGTGATGACGCTGCGTGGGCCGAAGCGCGGCAGGGTGACGATGTTGGACACGTTCGAGCTGATCATGACGCAGATGATCATGGGCAGGAACGCGAGTCCGGACAGCACCGGGCTGAAGCCCTTGACCGATTGCAGGTAGTAGGTCAGGAACAGGAACAGCCCGAACATTGCGAGACCGGCCACGGCGACGGCCGCGAAGGCCACCCCGCGGGACCGATCGGCCACTACGCGCAGCGGCAGTAGCGGCACGCCGACGCGCTGCTCGGCGAACACGAAGCCCACCAGCAACGCCGCGCCGAGGACGAGCGAGGCGATCGTGACGGGCGCCGTCCAACCGGCGGTCTCGGCGTGCGAGAACCCGAAAACCAGGCCGAGCAGGCCGCTGGAGGCGAGCACGGTACCGACGATGTCGATCCGGGCCCGCACCGCGGGGCGCTCGTGGACCATGTAGATCATCGCGCCGAGTCCGGCGGCGGCGGCGAAGAACACGTTGACGTACATGACCCAGCGCCAGGACAGGTACTCGGTGAGCACGCCGCCCAGGATCAGGCCGACCGCGCCGCCGGCCACCGCAACGGTGCCGAAGACGCCAAAGGCCTTGCCGCGGTCGGCGGGGTCGCGGAAGGTGGTAACGAGCGTGGACAGCGCGGCCGGCGCGAGCATCGCGGCCGCGACGCCCTGCACGGCGCGGGCGGCGACGAGCACCCCGAACGACGGTGCGGCGCCACCGAGGGCCGACGCCACCGCGAAGGCAACGAGGCCGCCGAGGAAGGTGCGCTTGCGGCCGAACAGGTCGCCGACCCGACCGCCCAGCAGCAACAGGCTGCCGAACGCCAGGGCGTAGGCGGTGACGACCCACTGGCGCTGGCTGTCGCCGAAGCCGAGGTCGGCCTGCGCGGAGGGCAGCGCGATGTTCACCACCGTCGCGTCGAGCACGACCATGAGTTGGGCGATCGACACCACGACGAGGATCAGCCAGCGGTGATCGGAACTGCGGGCTTCGGCGGCCTTCTTCTCGGCCAGCGAGCTAAGAGACATGAGCGGGTTCCTGTTTCGAATCGAGTCGGGTACGCAGACCGACGAGCAGGGCTGCGAGGTGGTGGCGTTCGGTGTCGTCGAGGCCGGCGAAGATGGTGTCCATGGCCGTCCGCTTGACCGCGACGGCACGGGCCAGGGCGACGGTGCCGGCCGGGGTGATCGTGACGAGCCACGCGCGCCGGTCGTGCGGGTCCGGGCCTCTGGCGGCCAGCCCCTCACGTTCCAGCGCATCCAGGGTGTCGGTGACCGAGCGGGGCGCGAAACCGAGTGCGCAGGCGACGGTCGCCTGCTTCACGGGCCCCTGCTCGGCGAGCACGTTGAGGACCTTGGCCCGCGACAGCGAGAGCCCGGCGGCGTTCATCGCCTCGTCGACGAGGCGGTGCATGCGGTGATGAAGTTCGAAGAAGGCCTGACCGAGGTCGGACGGCGTCGGTGCGGTCATGCGGTGCCACCCTTCCTGCGCGATCGGACGTCCCTCATCATGAGGAACCTCATCATGTGGCGGAGCATTCCCACGGCCTGGCGACGGTCGTGTGACCCCGCCGACAGGAGCTATCGTCCGGTAGCCAGGCTGGAGAGCCGCTCGATCGACGCCTGCAAGGTCTCGGCCAGCGTGCGGCCGGCCGGGTCGTCGACCCACTGTGCGAACGCCACCCGGAACACCGCGACCGCCGTCTCGGCCGCCAACGTCGCGGTGGGCCCGTCGACACCACGGCGGAGGAGACCGTCGGTGAGCGCCGACGACCAGGAGGCCATCTTGGCCAGCTCGCGCTCGCGCAGCTCCGGGTTGCCGGTGATGACGGCCTGCCGCCGGCGGGAGTGCTGGTGGTCGCCGCCGATGAGCTCGCAGACCACCGTGAGCGCCGCCACCGCGGCGGGCAGCGGCGCCAGCTCGGCCGCGGCGTCGCGCAGGCCCGCGGACAGCCGCTCGCCCATCTCGTGCGAGCCGGCGAACAGCACCTCGCGCTTGTCGGCGAAGTAGCGGAAGAACGTACGCGCGGTGACTCCGGCCCGCTCCGCGATCTCGGCGACGGTGACCTGCTCGAAGCCCTGCTCCGCGTAGAGCTGCATCGCTGCCTCGCCCAGGCGCCCGCGCGCATCCGGTTCCCAGCGACCCATAGCGACAGTCTAAGTGATGACACACCATGACATCATCGTGCTAGCGTCGATGTCACTTACTGACATCACAATGGAGGTCTGCCATGCGCATCCTGGTCACCGGAGCATCCGGCTGGATCGGTTCCGCCGTCGTCCCCGAATTGCTCGGCGCCGGGCACGAGGTGCTGGGACTGGCCCGCTCCGACGCTGCAGCCGGGACCGTTGCGCGTCTCGGCGCGGCGGTCCAGCGCGGCAGTCTCGACGATGTCGCGTCCTTGCGTGCCGCGGCGCAGGGCGTCGATGGCGTCGTCCATCTCGGCTATCACCACGACTTCAGTCAGATGGCCGAGGCGGCGGCCATGGACCGGCGGGCTATCGAGGCGTTCGCCGACGTCCTGGCCGGCACCGACGGGGCGCTGTTCGCTGCGTCGGGCGTCGTCGGGATGGGGCCGGGCGCGACCGAGCTCGACACGCCGGATCCGGGCCTGCACCCCCGCGTAGCCACCGGAGAGCTCGTCGTGTCGCTCGCCGAGCGCGGCATCCGCAGCGGCGTCGTGCGCTTCGCCCCCACCGTCCACGGAGCGGGTGACCGGGGCTTCGTGGCCAGCCTGTCGGAACTGGCGCGCCGCACCGGAGTGTCCGGTTTCCTCGGCGACGGCAGCAATCGGTGGCCGGCCGTCCACCGGCTCGACGCGGGCGTGCTCGTGCGGCTGGCCGTCGAGGGCGCGCCCGCTGCGTCGGTGCTGCATGCCGTCGCCGAGCAGGGCATCACCACCCGCGAGATCGCCGAGGCCATTGGCCGCTCGCTCGGCGTGCCCGTCGAGTCCCGGCCCGCCGAGAGCTTCGGCTGGATCGGCGGCTTCTTCGGCATGGACGCCTCTGTCTCCAACGATCTCACCCGCGAGCGAACCGGATGGGCGCCGACGCAGCCGGGGCTGGTTGCCGACATCGCAGCCGGCAGCTACCTCGACGCGGCGCCCAACTCGCCGCTGTGAGCGTGGTCAGTCGCCGGCGGCGGCGCGCACCGCGGCGGCCACCGCAACAGGCACGGCGGGATCGAAGACCGACGGCACGATGTAGGTCGCGTTGAGCTGGTCGTCGGACACACAGCCGGCGATCGCCCCGGCCGCCGAGAGCAGCATCGGTGTCGTCACCTCACGGGCGCGGGCGTCGAGCAGGCCGCGGAACACACCCGGGAACGCCAGCACGTTGTTGATCTGGTTCGGGTAGTCGCTGCGGCCGGTGGCCACGACCGCGGC
>CAZZZE010000141.1:0-6873 GCA_964658365.1 uncultured Jatrophihabitantaceae bacterium | reverse complement strand
CAGCAGCCGCAGGCTCAGCAGCCGCAGTACCCGCAGCCGGAGGGCCAACTGGCCGGGTACCAGGCGGCCTACGGGCAGCCCGGCTACCAGCAGCCCCAGCCGGCGGGTGCGCACCCGTGGCCCGGGCCGCCGGCGAGCGGCGGGGCCACGAAGCGCCGCACCCTCATCGTCGCGGCCGGGGTCGTCGTGCTGCTCGTAGCGGCGGGCCTGGTGGCGTGGCTCGTCCTGCCCGGCGACGACGCCCCGTCGCTCACCTATCAGGGCAAGGCCATCGAGAGCCCCGCCGCGGTGCTGTCCAGCGCCGAGACCTCGGTGAGCAAGACCGTGGCCTCGCGTCACGGGGTCAAGAAGAATGACACCCGCTGCTACTTCGTCCAGGCCGAGAAGCCAGCCGCCGGCGCGAAGAAGAGCGACGTCAGCAGCAGCCTGTCCTGCGGTCCGGTCCTGTTCGTCGACGGCGACGCTGCGCAGGAGTACCTGCCGGTGCCTCTGACGGGCGACACCTCCGGCGGCAAGGCCGTCCTGACCGCGCAGTCCTCGCTCGACGGCCTCAACCCGTCCAGCGTGCGGTCGGGGTACAAACTCGTGCGGCCCGACGACGCACAGCCGCCGAGCGGCAACGGCGGGCTCACGGTGCCGGCGCCGCCGCCCGCCGCGAAGGACTCGATCACCACGGCGTCCCTCGGCGCCACGCCGCCCCCGGCGTCGTTGACGAACGCGGTCATGGTCGGGCGCAGCGCCAGGGTCAGCGTGTCTGCTGCCGGCTTCGTCGCCCGGTACGGCACCGGCACCGACGCACGCTCGGCACCGAGCGGGCAGAAGCTGCTGGCCTTCCGCGCCACCGTGGGTGCCGGCGAGCTCAGCAGCGGCACGACGGCCGACGTCAAGCTGGTCGTCGACGGCACCCCGCACGACGTGCCGACGCCGGCTTCCGACGAGTACGTCGTCGCCTCGGTACCGGCGTCCTCGACGCCGACGCTGCAGCTGATCGACGCAGGCGTCACCCAGACGTTGTCGTTGCCCGCGGGCAGGCCGGGCAGCAGCAACCTGGCCGTCCTGACCCGGGTGCATCGCACGCAGGTCCTCGGCAGCCGTTTCAACGTGCCGATCGTCGTGCGCAAGGGCAGCCGCAAGGCCAACGTCACGTTCCGGGCGACGGCCACCCTGGCGACGCTGGACTACTGGCCGCCGGCGAACACCTCGGCCGCGCCGAGCCGGCCCGGCGACGCCCTGCTGTCGGTGCGGGTCAACTACACCGAGTCCGGTGATTCCGGCGGCCCGTACGGCTTCGACCCGTCGCTGCTGCGGCTGCGACTCCCCAACGGCACCTACGTCAAGGCCCGCAACGTCGCCCGACCGGGCAAGATCGCCAATGTGTTCGAGGTACCCGCCAGTTTCACCTCGGGCGTCGTGCAGATCACCGGGACGCAGAAGGCGTCCGGTGGCGTGACGGCCACGGTGCGCGCCACCAAGCAGCTCGCCATCCGCATCGCGGCCGGCTGAGCCGACGCGTCGAGAGCGCCCCGTCCACGCAGGTGGGCGGGGCGTTTGCCGGCCGGACGGTGCGGCGTCAGCGGACGAAGACGTCGACCGCGACGGCCACGAACACGAAAGCCAGGTAGCTGTTGGACAGGTGGAACAGCTGCATCGGGTTGACCACGACCGTCGGATCGTCGACCTGGCGGCGGGTGCGCGCCAGCAACCGGTGCGCCGAGCCGACCAGTGCAACCCCCGCGCAGATGGCCAGCACGCCGTACACCCACGTGGTCGCGACCGGCCACAGCGCCAGCGACGTCAGCGCCGTCAGCCAGGCGTAGCCGGTGATGTCGCGGGCCACCCGGACCGGGCCCGCGACGACCGGCAACATGGGCACACCGGCGTTCGAGTAGTCCTCGCGGTAGCGGATGGCCAGCGCCCAGAAGTGCGGCGGCGTCCAGAAGAACACGACACCGAAGAGCACGACGGGCGCCCAGGCCAGCGAACCGGTGACCGCCGACCAGCCGATGAGCACCGGCATGCACCCGGCCGCCCCGCCCCAGACGATGTTCTGCGACGTCCGCCGCTTGAGCAGCATCGTGTAGACCACGACGTAGAAGGCGATGGCCGTGGCGGTGAGCCCGCCCGCCAACCAGTTGGTGACCAGCCCGACCGACAGCACCGCGACGACGCCGAGAATCAGGCCGAACCAGAGCGCCCCGACGGGCGAGACCTCGGCGCGGGCCAGCGGCCGGTGGCCGGTGCGGCGCATGAGCGCGTCGATGTCGCGGTCGACGTAGCAGTTCAGCGCGTTGGCGCTGCCCGCGGCCAGCGTGCCGCCGACCATCGTGGCCACGACGACCCACCAGGTGGGCAACCCGCCGGCGGCCAGGATCATGGTCGGCAACGTGGTGACGAGCAGCAGTTCGATGATGCGTGGCTTGGTCAGCGCGACGTAGGCGGCGAGCCGGCTGCGGCTACGACCGGACGGGCGGGTGGACGCCGCGACCCCGGTTCCCGGACGTTTCGACTCCTCGTCGTGACCCGCGTGCGCGGGCGCCACCGGAGTCTGCGTCACGTCGTTCAGCCTAACCGCCACGCCCGCCAGGCCCGCACCCAGGCTCAGCGGGCCGGTGGCGCTCCGGTGACCTCCCGGTGAGCGTTTCGATGCGGCACTTCCGTGGCCTCGCGAGTGGCTACGCTGGGACAGAGACAGTCCTGGGTAGGACACCTTGGGCACAACGGGCCGAAACCTGGCCCCACACACCCGATGCGAGAGGACCTGATCGTCCGTGACGGACAAGACGAGCGAGGCGCCGGACGGCGTCACCACGGCGCACCCCGACTGGTGGACCGATCTCGACACCAAGGCGGTCGACACCGCTCGCCTGCTGGCTGCCGACGCCGTGCAGAAAGCCGGCAGCGGTCATCCCGGAACGGCGATGAGCCTCGCTCCCCTGGCCTACCTGCTCTACCAGCGCGTGATGCGCCTGGACCCCACCGACCCCGAGTGGGTGGCCCGCGATCGGTTCCTGCTCTCGAACGGTCACACCTCGCTCACGCAGTACTGCCAGCTGTTCCTGTCCGGTTACGGGCTGCAGCTGTCGGATCTCAAGCAGCTGCGCACCTGGGAGTCCCGCACGCCCGGTCACCCCGAGTACCACCACACGGCCGGGGTCGAGATCACCACCGGCCCGCTCGGCCAGGGCGTGGCCAATGGCGTCGGCATGGCGATGGCCGCCCGTCGCGAGCGGGGGCTGTTCGACCCCGACGCCGCGCCCGGCGAATCGCCGTTCGACCACTTCATCTACGTCATCGCCGGTGACGGCTGCATGGAGGAGGGCGTCGCGAGCGAGGCGTCCTCGCTCGCCGGTCATCAGCAGCTGGGCAACCTCATCGTCTTCTACGACGACAACCACATCTCCATCGAGGACGACACCGCGGTCGCGTTCAGCGAGGACGTCGCGGCGCGCTACGAGGCCTACGGCTGGCACGTGCAGTACGTCGAGTCCGGCGAGGACGTCGCGGCGCTCGAAGCGGCCGTCGAAGCGGCCAAGGGCGTCACCGACAAGCCGTCGTTCATCGTCGTGCGCACGATTATCGGCTGGCCCGCGCCGACCAAGCAGAACACCGGCAAGGCGCACGGCAGCGCGCTCGGCGACGACGAGATCGCCAAGACCAAGGAGATCCTGGGCTTCGACCCGAAGGTCACCTTCAACGTCGCCGACGACGTGCTGGCCCATGCCCGCAAGGTCGTCGACCGCGGGCGGGCGGCGCACGCCGAGTGGCAGCAGGCCTACGACGCCTGGGCGGGGGGGAACCCCGAGGGCTTCCAGCTGCACCAGCGGATGCAGAACCGGACGTTGCCCGACGGCTGGGCGACGTCACTGCCCACGTGGCCGACGGAGAAGGACGGCAAGGCCAATGCGGTGTCCACCCGGGCCGCGTCGGGCAAGGTGCTCGGCGCGATCGCGTCGGTGCTGCCCGAGCTGTGGGGCGGCTCGGCCGACCTCGCCGAGAGCAACCTGACGACGATGGAGGGCGAGCCGAGCTTCCTGCCGGCCGAGCACCAGACCAAGACGTGGAGCGGCGGCCCGTACGGGCGCACCCTGCATTTCGGCATCCGCGAACACGCCATGGGCGCGATCATCAACGGCATCACCGTGCACGGCGGCACCCGCGCCTACGGCGGCACGTTCCTGGTCTTCAGCGACTACATGCGCCCGCCGGTGCGGCTCGCCGCGCTGATGGACCTGCCGTCGATCTTCGTGTGGACGCACGACTCGATCGGCCTCGGCGGCGACGGCCCGACGCACCAGCCCATCGAGCACCTGGCCTCGCTGCGCGCGATCCCGGGTTTCGACATGGTCCGCCCGGCCGACGCGAACGAGACCGCCGCCTGCTGGCGCACCACGCTCGAGAAGACCGACGGGCCGGTGGGCTTCGCGTTGTCGCGGCAGAACCTGCGCGTACTCGACCCGGTGAAGACCGCCGATGCCGGCAAGGGCGCCTACATTCTCGAGGAGGCCTCGACCGGCCGTGCCGAGGTCATCCTGATCGCCACCGGCTCCGAGGTCGCGTTGGCCCTGACGGCCCGCGAGCGTCTCGAGGCCGACGGCACCCCCACCCGCGTGGTGTCCATGCCGTGCATGGAGTGGTTCGAGGCCCAGCCGGACTCCTACCGCCAGGAGGTCCTGCCGCCCGAGATCAAGGCGCGCGTCAGCGTCGAGGCCGCGGTCAAGCAGGGCTGGCGCGAGCACGTCGGCGACTCCGGCGAGATCATCTCGATCGAGCACTTCGGCGCCAGCGCCGAGGGTGACGTCCTGTTCGAGCAGTTCGGCTTCACCCCGGATCGCGTGGTCGCCGCCGCCCACGCCAGCCTGAGCCGGGCCGGTGCCCTCGGTGACGTCACCTCTGACAGCTGAAAAAAGGAGCTCAACCATGACTGATGCACTGGCCCAACTGTCCGACGCCGGCGTCTCGATCTGGCTCGACGACATCAGCCGCGAGCGGCTGCGTACCGGCAACCTGCAGGAGCTCGTCGACGGCAAGCACGTCGTGGGTGTCACGAGCAACCCGACGATCTTCCAGAAGGCGCTGGAGAAGGGCGAGGCCTACGACGAGCAGGCCCGTGACCTCGCCTTGCGCAAGACGGACACCGACGAGGCGATCCGCTACTTCATGGCCTACGACATCCGCTGGGCCTGCGACGTGCTGAAACCGGTCTACGAGGCCAGCGGCGGGGCCGACGGGCGGGTGTCGATCGAGGTCGACCCGCGGCTCGCACACGACAGCGACCGCACGACCGCCGAGGCCAAGGCGCTGTGGTGGCTGGTCGACCGGCCGAACGCGCTGATCAAGATACCGGCCACCAAGGAGGGCCTGCCCTCCATCACGAAGACGACGGCAGCCGGCATCAGCGTCAATGTCACGCTGATCTTCGGCCTCGACCGCTACGACAAGGTGATGGATGCCTACCTCACCGGTCTCGAGCAGGCCAAGCAGGACGGCCACGACCTGTCGACGATCTACTCGGTGGCCTCGTTCTTCGTCTCCCGCGTCGACACCGAGATCGACAAGCGGCTCGACAAGATCGGTTCCGACGAGGCCAAGGCGCTCAAGGGCAAGGCGGCCATCGCCAACGCCCGGCTGGCCTACGAGCGCTACGAGAAGGTCATCGCCTCCGACCGGTGGAAGGCACTGGCCGAGGCCGGCGCCAACGTGCAGCGCCCGCTGTGGGCGTCGACCGGCGTCAAGGACCCGGCCTACGACGACACGATGTACGTCGTCGACCTGGTTGCCCCCGACACCGTCAACACGATGCCCGAAGCCACGCTCGACGCGGTCGCCGACCACGGGCAGGTCTCGGGCGACACGATCGCCGGCACCTACGACGCCGCCCGCACGGTGATCGACGACCTCGCCGGGCTCGGCATCGAGTACGACGACGTCATCGAGGTCCTCGAGTCCGAGGGCGTGCAGAAGTTCGAGGATTCCTACGCACAGCTCGCCGACAGCGTGAAGAGCCAGCTCGCCGCCGCGGACAAGTGAACTGAGCGCTGATGACCGAGTCGGGAACGACCACGCCGGGCAGCGCCGAGGCCGGGACGGCCGCCCCGTCCGCGCAGACCGACCAGGGCGTCACCCCGACGCCCACCGCAAGCACGCCTGCGTCCACTGCTGAGCTGATGGCCGACTACGGCGCGGACGGCCTCAACCCGCTGCGCGACCCGGCCGACCGCCGCCTGCCGCGGGTGCCCGAGCCCTGCGCTCTGGTCATCTTTGGCATCGGCGGTGATCTGTCGCGCAAGAAGCTGATCGCGGCGATCTACGACCTTGCCAATCGCGGGCTGCTGCCCACCGATTTCGTGCTGGTGGGCCTCAGCCGCGCCGATTGGCCCGGGGGTGGGTCGTTCGAGGCGATGGCGCGCAAGAGCGCCAAGGACCATGCCCGCACGGTGTGGAACGAGGAGGTGTGGCGTCGGCTCGCCAGCAACTCGCGCTTCGTCGAGGGCTCGTTCGACGACGACACGGCCATCGACGAACTCGTGTCGACGATGGCCGACCTCAAGCAGAGCCACGGCATCCAGGGCAACGCGGCGTTCTACCTCTCCATCCCCCCGACGCTGTTCCCCGACGTGCTCAAGCAGATGCAGCGCACCGGGTTGTCCGACGCCCAGCAGGCCGGCGGCTGGCGCCGCGTGGTCGTCGAGAAGCCGTTCGGGCACGACCTGCCCAGCGCGCTCGAGCTCAACAAGCTCGTCGACAACGTGTTCCCGCCGCGCGACGTCTACCGCATCGATCACTACCTGGGCAAGGAAACGGTCCAGAACCTGCTGGCGCTGCGCTTCGCCAACCAGCTGTTCGAGCCGGTGTGGAACGGCAACTTCGTCGACT
>CAZZZE010000140.1:0-6911 GCA_964658365.1 uncultured Jatrophihabitantaceae bacterium | reverse complement strand
TGGTCGGGGTGACAGGATTTGAACCTGCGGCCTCTTCGTCCCGAACGAAGCGCGCTACCAAGCTGCGCCACACCCCGTCGCCTCACGCGGCACCACATCCGGCCCGCGAAACGGCAACCGGCCCAGCATACCGGGCGCAGCGAGCGGCTACGGCCGGGGTGTCAGCGTGAGCAGGGTGGCCTCGGGCCGGCAGCAGAACCGGATCGGTGAGTAGGGGTTCGTGCCCAGCCCGGCGCAGATGTGGAAGTACATCTGGCTGTCGTCCCACTGGTGCAGCCAGCGGGCTCGGGCGCGGTCGATACCGCAGTTGGTGACCAGCGGCGGGCCGAACGGGATGCGCACCTGGCCGCCGTGGGTGTGCCCGGCCAGCAGCAGGTCGTAGCCGTCGGCTGCGAACGACGCCAGCAACGGGGGCTCGGGGGAGTGGATGACGCCGATCCGGACGTTCGCGTCGGGCTCGGCCGGCCCGGCGATCTGCGCGTAGCGGGCCCGGCGCAGGTGCGGGTCGTCGGTGCCGGCGAGCGCGGCCTTCCCGGAACCGGCCGCCAGCACGGTGCGCACGTGCGTGAGGTCGGTCCACCCGGCCCCGGCCATCGCCCGGGCCATCGCCGGCCACGGCAGCGGGACGAGGTCGTCGGGCAGCTCGCCCGGCCGCTGGAAGTAGCGCGCCGGGTTCTTGGGGCGCGGCGCCCAGTAGTCGTTGTTGCCCGGCACGAAGGCGCCGGGGAAGGCGAACAGCGGCTCGAGCGCGTGCATGACGGCCGGGATCGCATCGGCGGCGGACAGCGTGTCGCCGGTGTTGACGACGAGATCCGGACGCAGGTCGGCCAGGCCGCGGATCCAGTCGTGCTTGCGCCGCTGCCGCGCGGTGATGTGCAGGTCCGACAGGTGCAGGACGCGCATCGGCGCGGACCCGGGCGCCAGCACCGGGACGTCGAAGCGGCGCAACACGAAGGCGTTGCGCTCGATGACCGAGCCGTAGAACACCGCGCCGGCGCCGGCGGCGCCGATACCGGCGAGCGCTCGCGTGGTTGCGGACATGCGCCCAGGTTACGGAGGTGCGGGCCTCGGTACCGTCGAGACCATGAGTTCCCTCAAGCAGCGCCTGCACGCCGACCTCAACACGGCGATGAAGGCCCGTGACGAGGTGACGACGGCGACCCTGCGGATGGCACTGACCGCCGTCACCACCGAGGAGGTCGCGGGCAAGGCCGCGCGCGAGCTCTCCGACGACGAGGTGCTGCGCGTGCTGACCCGCGAGGGCAAGAAGCGGCGCGAGGCGGCCGAGGCCTACGACCAGGCCCAGCGTCCGGAGCTCGCGGCTCGCGAGCGTGCCGAGCACGAGGTCATCGACCGCTACCTGCCCACCCAGCTCAGCGACCAGGAGATCGCCGAGCTGGTTCGCACCGCGATCGCCGAGACCGGTGCCAGCGGTCCGCGCGACATGGGCGCGGTGATGAAGGCTGTGCAGCCCGCGGTGGCCGGCCGGGCCGACGGCAAGCGGGTCAGCGGGGAGGTGCGCAGCCAGCTCGCCGGTTGATCAGCGGGCGGGGCCGCCGCCGGATCCCGTGCCGCTCCCCGGGCCCGGGCTGCTGCTGGCCCCCGAACCGCCGCCGGCGCCGGACCCGCTGCCCGATCCCGACCCGCTGCCGGACGTCGAGCCGCTGCGCGATCCTGAGCTCGCCCCGCTGCGGGTGCGGGTGGTCGGCTTCTTGGTGACCTTCGGGGCGACGTAGATGTCCTGCAGGACGCCCAGGCTCTGGCAGACGGTGATCGTCGAACCCGCGGGTGCCTTGTGCGGGCCGTAGAACGCGATCGAGTCGGTGGGTGCGGTGGACGGGCAGCGCAGCGCGTCGTTGTCGCTGATCGTGACGATCTTGAACTCGCCGGCCACCGCCGCGCGGGCCTCGCTGAGCGTCTTACCGGTCAGCGACGGGACCTCCTGGCCCGGGACGTCGGACGCGGAGTCCCACGACCAGGTCTGCGAGCGGAGTGTCGGACTCAGCGCCTTCAACCAGATGCCCGAGGCGTAATCGCCGTAGGCCGCACCGCTCTTCACGCCCGGCAGCCCGGTGGACGCCCGGTTCGGGTAATCGAAATTGATCAATGCACTCGTCGCGACCAGGTTCGGGGTCATGCCGACGAACCACACCGCGGCGTTCTTCGTCGTCTCCTTGCCGTTCTTGCCCACGGCGGCGACCGTGCCCGTCTTGCCGGCCACCGCGCTCTTGCCGTCGCTGTACCAACTGGCGAACTCGCTGGCCGACGTGCCGGTGGACTTGGTGTCGCCGGTGAGGATCTTCACGGCCTTGGCCGCAGCCTCGGGCGAGACCACCTGCACCCCCGGTGACCGCTTGAGGGCGAGCGCGCTGCCCGTGCTGTCGGTGACCGACAGGATCGGCGCCGGCGCGTTGAACTTGCCGCCGTTGGCGACCGCGGCGTAGGCGCCGGCCAGCTCGAGCGGGCTCACCGCGACGCTGCCGAGCACGAACTGCTGCGCCCGCTGGTACTGCTCGATCGTGTCGGCGACGGTCTGCTTGCTGGAGCCGTCAGGCTGGGACAGCGCGCCGATGCCGAGCTTCTGGGCCAGGGTCACCATCGGGTTGAGCTGGCAGTCGAACAGCTGGTCGGCCAGACCGAGGTAATAGGTGTTGGACGACTTCGCGGTGGCCGATTCCAGAGTTTCCTGGTCGCTGTAGGTCTCGTCGGCGTCGCCGTTTTTCGTGCCCGGCTTCTTGGTCGCGCAGTACTTCGGCTGGTAGGTGCCGTTCGCCGTGGTCTTCAGCGGCCAATCGCTCGGCACGCCCACCGACAACGCGCTGAGTAGCGGGAACAGCTTGAACGTCGACGCCCCGTTGGCCACGCGAGCGGTGAACACTGGTTGCTCGGTCTGGCCCTTGCCGGTGCCGAACGTCTTGCTCGTCGCCATGGCCAGGACGTCGCCGGTCTTGGGATCGACGGCGGGCAGGACGGCGGTCATGGCCGACGTCGCCGGAACGGCCTTGGACAGCTTGGCCTGGGTGCTGTTCTGCAGCTTGGCGTCGAGCGTTGTGACGATCTTCAGCCCGCCCGTCTGCAGCTGGGTCTCGGAGATCCCGTCGACCTGCTCGAGCCAGTTCTCGGCGTATTCGCAGAAGAACGCGACGTTGGCGATCGTGGAGTCCGCGCTGGCGCAACCCTGGCGCACCTGGGGAGGCGAATTGGTGCTCAGCGCGATCGGCTTGGCCTTCTCGGCGTTGGCGGTGGCCTGGCTGATCTTGCCCACCGACACCAGGTTCTGCAGCACCTCGTTGCGACGCTGGGTGGCCGCGTCGCGGTGCAGGAACGGGTCGTAGTCCGACGGCGCGCGCAGCATGCCGACCAGCAGGGCCGACTCGCCGAGCGTCAGCTTCGACGCCGGCTTGTTGAAGTAGGTCTCGGCCGCGGTCTGGATGCCGTAGGAGTGCTCACCGAAGAACGCGATGTTCAGGTAGTCGTCGAGGATCTGGCTCTTGGACTTGTGCAGCGTCTCCTCGATGTAGAGCGCGCACTTCGCGTCCTCGATCTTGCGGGTGAGGTTCTGCGCGATGGCCGCCTTCTGCTTGGCCACGTTGTCGCCGGCCTGGTAGTAGCGCAGCTGCTTGACGTACTGCATGGTCAGCGTCGAGCCGCCCTGGGTGTCGCCGCTGGAGGTGTTGATGGCCGAGCGGATCAGGCCGCGCAGGTCGACGCCGTGGTGACTGTAGAAGCGCCGGTCCTCGGTGGCGACGAGGGCCTGCTGCAGGACGGTCGGCACCTGGCTCAGCGGCACCGGGACGCGGTCCTGCTTGAACAACGTCGCGACGACGGTCTTGCCGTCCCTGGCGTACAACGTGGTCTTCTGCGGCGGCTTGCTGTCGGGCAGGTTGCACTGGGTGTTCTGGAACTTGTCGGCTTCCTTGCCGGCCACGAGGCCGAGGCCGCCGACGTAGGGCAGGGCCAGTCCGGCGACGAGCACCCCGGCCGCCACCAGGGCGACGAAGAGTTTGGCCAGCGTCTGCCAAGGGTTCGGACGTCCGGGGAAAGCTGCCACGGGAAGCTAGCGTACGGGGAACGCGGCGCAGGGTGAACCAGCGCTCAGGCGCCGAGCAGCCTGCCGATGGTGGCCAGGCCGTCGAGGTCGTGGACGTCGGCGGGCAGCGCCGGCACGGCCACCAGCGGCACCTGCGGATGCGCCGAGGAGAACCGCTTGGTCATCCGGACGTCGTGCTCGGCGGCGCTCGCGATCTCGGCGTGGACCCGGAGCGCGGCCAGCGCAAGGTCCACGGTGGTCGCCTGCCCGGTGCCGACCCGGTCGGCGAGCGCGTCGGCCGCGGCCTCCGCGCGGGCGGCGGTGAGCGTCTTGGCGCCGGTGACCGGGTTGGTGAACCGCGTGCGGTTGACGATGACGCCGGCCAGCGGCATCGACTCGCTGGACAGCCGGTCGACGAAGTAGGACGCCTCGCGCAGCGCGTCGGGCTCGGGGGCGGCGACGACCACGAACGCCGTCCCCGGCATCTTCAGCAGCTCGTACGTGTGCTGCGCCCGCTCGCGGAAACCGCCGAACATCGACTCGAGCGCGCTGACGAACGTCGACAGGTCGTTGAGCAGTTCGTTGCCGATCACCTTGGTGAAGACTCGTGCCAGCATGCCGACCGACACCGTGACGACCTTGAGGTAGGCCTTGCTGCCCGCCTTCGCCGGCGCGGTCAGCAGCTTGATCATCCGGCCGTCGAGGAACCGGCCGAGGCGGTTCGGCGCGTCGAGGAAGTCCAGCGCCGACCGGGACGGCGGGGTGTCGACGACGATGAGATCCCACTCGTGCTGCGCGACGAGCTGCCCGAGCTTCTCCATCGCCATGTACTCCTGCGTGCCCGCGAAGGAGGACGACAGCGATTGGTAGAAGGGGTTGGTGAAGATCTGCTCGGCCCGGTCGGGCGTCGAGTGCTCGAGCACGACGTCGTCGAACGTCCGCTTCATGTCGAGCATCATCGCGAACAGCTGGCCGCCGCCGACTCCCTGGACCTCACGTGGGGTGTTGTCGAGCTCGGTGAGCCCCATCGACTGCGCCAGCCGCCGGGCCGGGTCGATGGTGAGCACCACGGTGCGTCGACCGGCCTGCGCGCCGATGAGCGCCATGGCCGCGGCAGTCGTCGTCTTGCCCACGCCGCCGCTGCCGCAGGTGACGACGACGCGGGTCTTCGGGTCGCGGACCAGCGCCGCGACGTCGAGCTCAGGCATCGGCGTCGGCGTTGGTGTTGGTGTTGATGTTGATGTTGGTGTGGAAGCACGCGGCGAGGTCCTTCAGCTCGCCGAGCTGAACCGGGGGGTTTAGGTCGGGCAGCTCGACCCTCGGCAGGTCCAGCTTGTCCAGGCGGGCGGCGTTCTCGGTCTGGACCAGCTGGCGTTCGGCGTAGTCGGCCATCTCAGCGGCCAGCGCGGGCGCGTGCGCCACCGCGATGCCGGCCGTGCGCAGTCCGGCGGCGAGGGCCTTCGGGTCGACGGTGCCGTCGGCGCGCACCTGGCCCTCGCTGATCAGGGCTGGGCGGGCCCGGTTGACGATCACCGCGCCGAGGTGGAAGCCGAGGTCGGCGAGCTCGCCGGCGGCGTCGATCGTCTCCTGGACCGGCATCTCCTCGAGCAGGGTGACCAGGTGGATGACGGTCCGGGGGCCGTGCAGCAGGTTGATGACGCCCTCGCTCTGCTTGTTGATCGGCCCGAACTTCGTCAGCTTGGCGACCTCCTGCGTGGCGTCGAGGAAGCGGGTGATACGTCCGGTGGGCGGGGCGTCGAGCACGACCGCGTCGTAGACAGGCTTGCCGTCCCTGCTGCGGACCACGGATTCCTTGACCTTGCCGGTCAGCAGGACGTCGCGCAGGCCGGGCGCGAGCGTGGTGACGAAGTCGACGGCACCGATCTTCTTCAGTCCGCGTCCGGCGCGCTTGAGGTTGTAGAACAACTCGAGGTAGTCGAGCATCGCCTGCTCGGGATCGATGGCCAGCCCGAGCAGCTCACCGCCATGGGCGGCGCCCGCGAGGTGGCGTTCCTCGTAGGGCATCGGCGGCGTGTCGAACAGCTGGGCGATCGCCTGGCGGGACTCGACCTCGACGAGCAGCACCTTGCGCCCGGTGTCGGCCAGGGCCAGGGCGAGCGCGGCGGCAGCCGTCGTCTTGCCGGTTCCGCCCTTGCCGGTGACGACGTGCAGCCGCGCCTTCGGGGGGATCCCGGCTGCGAGGTCGACCATCGGGCCAGCGTAGGACTCCGTCCCGGGTGCTGCCCTCGGGGCCCACGAGGCTGTGAGCTGTCCCGGGCGGCGCTACGGTCGGGCTATGCCCACGTCTGCGTCCGAGCGGCTCGCCGAACTCGGGATCACCCTGCCGCACGTCGTCCCGCCGCTCGCGAATTACGTGCCGGCGGTGCGGTCCGGGTCGCTGGTGTTCACCTCGGGCCAGTTGCCGGTGGTCGACGGCGAGTTGGCGCACATCGGCAAGGTCGGCGCCGAGGTGAGCCCGCAGGACGCGGCCGCCGGGGCCCGCGCAGCAGCGCTGAACGCGCTGGCCTGACGAAGGAGCGACGACATGACCACCCACGCCGAGAGCGCTCCGTTTCAACCTGCGCCGACGCACGATCACGATCATCACGACAAAGACGACGACAAGAACGCCGCGAAGAAGGACGACGGCCAAAAAGACGGCAAATCGAAGGCGATTCTCTTCGTTGCGATCGGCCTCGTTGTCGTCGCCGCGATCGTCGTGGGCGTCATGATCGTGATCCACAAACATCGGGCAACCAAAGAGCGCGAAGCGCGAGAGCACGAGCTGGCCAAAGGGCCGCGCCTCTCGATCGTCAACGTCGAGATGTCGCGTGCGCTCCGCGAAGTGAGCCTGCCCGGTGAGGTCCGCGGGTTCAATCAA
>CAZZZE010000139.1:0-6945 GCA_964658365.1 uncultured Jatrophihabitantaceae bacterium | reverse complement strand
ACGAACGTGCCCTTGCGGGTCATGATCGGGAAGTCACCCATGAACACCGTCTGGCTCTTGATCTCGCCGGTGGTGTTGTTGGTGAACTCCGCGGTGACGAACAGCGGCGCCGCGTACGTCATGTCCTTGTCCTTGCACTCCTCGATCGACGCCTTCACGTCTTCGAAGCGTGGGTTGGAGAACGACAGTGACATCGAGCCCGAGAAGTCCTCGATCGGGGAGATCTCGCCGAGGATCTCGGCCAGCCCCGAACGGGATTCGGTGTCACCAGCCGTCTTCATCCGCTCCTGCCACGCGGCGTTGCCGACGAGCCAGTCGAACGACTCGGTCTGCAGCGCGAGGAGGTTGGGGACCTCCAGCGGCTCGCGGATCTTGGCGAAGGAGGTCCGCGGCGGTGAGCCGGGGATGCCCTTCAGGGTGGGAGTTACAGTCTGACCGGAGCGCGAGGCTGCCAAGATGCGTCCTTCCGAGGACTTGCCGGATCCAACTTCGAGTGCACGTCACCCTCTGAAACATCTCGTTCGGCCGCTGGCCGGCTCCTGTCAGAACAGGGCCAGCAGCTGTACCCGGCGACGTCACACGCATCACACGTGGGCGTCGAACAAATCCCGGGCAGCGGGAAACAGGCCCTTGGCGGGCCGAACGGATGGCAAGAGGGCAGCGCAACGTCGAAGTCTAGCTCGACAATCGGCGCATGTCGAGTACGCCTCGTAAACGGAGGCGCGACGCGCAGTCAGGTTGCACCGTAACCGGGCCCACGTCAAGGCGCAGCGCGCGATTGTGGGTGAACTTTCTTGCCCGCGACACGACGCAGGGGCGGCTCCGACCGAAGTCGAAACCGCCCCTGACCAGGCATTACCGTGCTCGCGGCCCGGCCACCCGAGCTTGGTCGACCGTCATCGGGCCATGACCCGCCCACAGTCGACAACTTCCCAGGGAAGGTGCCTTCAGACGGCGGTCGCGCTGGACGTCCGGTCGGTGAGCCCTGCGGGCGGCAGGCCCGCCGACGGAACGCGCCGGAAGCGATGCTTCCGGCGCGCCCAGCTCGCTTTACTTGACGGTGACCTTGGCGCCGGCGGCCTCGAGGGCGTCCTTGGCCTTGTCGGCCGCGGCGCGGTCGACCTTCTCCAGGACGGGCTTGGGAGCGCCGTCGACCAGGTCCTTGGCCTCTTTCAGGCCCAGGCTGGTGAGCGTGCGCACCTCCTTGATGACCTGGATCTTCTTCTCTCCAGCGGCTTCGAGGATGACGTCGAACTCGTCCTGTTCGACAACTTCCTCCGCAGCGGCGGCCGGGCCGGCCGGGCCGGCCAGGGCAACCGGGGCGGCCGCGGTGACGTCGAACGTCTCTTCGAACTGCTTCACGAATGCCGACAGCTCGAGCAGCGTCATTTCCTTGAACGCGTCGAGCAGCTCGTCGGTGCTGAGCTTCGCGGCCCGGGATGCTCACCGCCTGGCGCGACGGCCAGGGCGAGCAGGGTGATGGAACGCCGTTGCCCGAGGACCTCGAGTGGCAGGCACAACTGTGGCGTCTGCTTCGTGACGTGCTCGGTCCGTCGCCGGCGGAACTCCTCGACACCGCGTGCGCCACGCTCGGCACGGACCCGCGGCAGATCGAGCTCCCGCAACGCTTCTCGATCTTCGGTGCCACCCGCATCTCGCCGTCCCGCGTCGCGGTGCTGAAGGCCCTGGCCGAGCACCGCGAGATCCACCTCTGGCTGAACCACCCGTCCCCTGCGTTGTGGAAAGCGACGAAGCACGCGGGCGTCCGATCAACGAGACGGCGAGACGGTCGCGCCAACGAGTGGGTGCGCAATCCGCTGCTGGTGTCGATGTCGCGAGACGTCCGCGAACTGCAGCAACTCCTACCCGATTCGGCGGCCGACTCCCATTACGACCTCGGCGGACGACCCAACACCATCCTCGGCCGCGTGCAGACCGAACTCGCCCACGATGCCGTGCCGGCGCAGCCGACCCGGGCGGCCCACGACGATCGCAGCCTCACCGTGCACGCGTGCCACGGCCGGGCCCGTCAGGTCGAAGTGATCCGCGAGGCGGTGCTGGGTCTGCTGGCGAGGGATCCCACCCTGGAACCGCGCGACATCCTGATCATGTGCCCGGACGTGGAGGCGTTCGCGCCGCTGGTCGCGGCCAGCTTCGGTATGACCGACGAACACGGCGGGCATCCCGCGGCGCGGCTGCGGGTCCGCCTCGCCGACCGGTCGCTGCGCCAGACCAATCCGCTGCTCAGCCTGCTCAGCCAGCTACTCGAGCTGGCCGCGAACCGGGTTACCGCAACCCAGCTCCTCGACCTGGCCGGCGACCAGGCCGTCCGCACCCGGTTCGACTTCACCGATGACGACATCGAGCAGCTGCGCGACTGGGCGGCCGCGGCCAACGCGCGGTGGGGCCTCGACGCGACCCACCGGGCGCCATACGGACTCGGCGGGATCGCGCAGGACACGTGGCGTTCTGCGCTGGACCGGATCCTGCTCGGCGTGGCGATGGAGGAGAGCGATCAATGGATCGGCACGGTGCTGCCGCTGGATGACGTCGACAGCGGCGACATCGAGCTCGCGGGGCGCTTCGCCGAACTGCTCGACCGGGTCGACCATGCGGTGCGGGCGCTCGAGCTACGACGCACCGTGCCGCAGTGGGCCGCGTTGCTGGGCGATCTCGTTCTGAGCCTCGGGGAGCCCGACCAGGCCTGGCAATCAGCACAGCTGAGACGCGAACTGGCCGACATCGCCGAGGCCGCCGGTGACACCGACGTCGAACTGACCCGAGCGGACATCGCTGCCCTGCTCGCCGGGCGGTTGGCCGGCCGTCCGACCCGGGCGAACTTCCGCACCGGCACGTTGACGGTCTGCACCCTCGTCCCGATGCGTTCGGTGCCGCACCGCGTGGTCTGCCTGGTGGGTATGGACGACGGGGTGTTTCCCCGTCACGGCCTGGTCGACGGGGACGACGTCCTGGCCCGCGACCCTCGGATCGGTGAGCGCGATGTGCGCAGCGAGGACCGGCAGCTGTTCCTGGACGCGATCTGCGCGGCCCAGGAGCATCTGGTCATCACCTACACCGGCGCGGACCCGCGCAGTGGGGCTGAGGTTCCGCCGTGCGTGCCTCTGGGGGAGTTGCTCGACGCGGTCGACGCGAGCGCACTGGCGCCGGACGGTGGCCGGGGACGCAACCACGTGATCGTTCGTCAACCGCTGCAACCGTTCGACGCACGCAATTTCGTCGCCGGCGGTCTGGGCGTCGACACCCCGTTCTCCTTCGACCCGTCCGGTCTGGCCGGTGCCCGCGCCGCGTCGAGTGAACGTCACCGCGTGCCGCCGCTGGTGTCCGCACCACTCGACGCGACCACGGACAACACCGTCGACCTAGACGATCTCGTCCGGTTCATCCAGCGGCCGGCGCGGGCTTTCCTTCGACAACGACTGGGTATCAGCACCTACGACGAGGACGACGACCCGGCCGACGCCCTACCGGTGGAACTCAACGCGCTGCAGACGTGGGCGATAGGCGATCGGGTCCTACGCAACCGCCTGGCCGGGATGACCGCGCAGATGTGCCTCGACCTGGAATGGCGTCGGGGTGAGTTGCCGCCCGGCCCGCTCGGGCACGCCATCCTGCGCGACGTGGGAACCAACACCGACGCGCTGATCGCGGCGTGCCTGCTCGAGCGCGCGACGGACCCGCGGTCCGTCGACGTCGCCATCTCCCTCGACGGCGGACGAACGCTGGCCGGCACGGTGGGAGACGTGCGCGGCACCACGGTCCTCACTGTCGGCTACGGAGGTGTGTCGGGTCGCCAGCGCCTCGCCGCGTGGGTTCGGCACCTCGCTGTCGTTACCTCGACTGGCGACGGCGGGCTGGTGTCCGTAATCGTGGGCCTGTCCCGGGGTCGGGTGCGCCGCGCGCTGATTCGTGGCGTTGACCCCCGGACCGCACGGCTCGTTCTGGCGGATCTGGTGTCCTTGCGCGACTCCGGGCTGCGCGAGCCGCTGCCGTTGGCGCCTGCCGCGTCGGAGGTCTACGCCGAGCGCAGGTACCGGGGAGACGATGTCACCAAGGCCCTGGCGGCGGCGCGCGACAAGTGGCAGGCGGACCGGTTCGCGAACGAGAATGCCGAGCGCGAGCACCAGCTCGTCTTCGGCGGGAAGGCGCCCTTTGACGTCTTGACCGCCGCACCGGATGACGGCTGGCCGAACGAGACGACACGTTTCGGAGTGCTCGCGCGACGGGTGTGGACGCCGCTGCTCCAGGCCGAGAACGCCAAGCAGCCATGAATGCCCTACCGGTCGTGCCGTTCGACCTCCTCGGCCGGCTGCCCGAGGGCACCACGGTGCTCGAGGCCAGCGCGGGCACCGGCAAGACGTTCACCATCGCCGGCCTGGTGACCCGTTACGTCGCTGAGGGAGTGGCCCGACTGGACGAGCTGCTCGTCGTGACCTTCGGGCGGGCGGCCACGCAGGAGTTACGTGACCGCGTCCGGGAACGTCTCGTCTCCGCCCGCGACGGTCTCGTCGACCCCGCCGTGGCCCGAGCCTCGTCCGACTCGCTGTTGGCTTACCTCGCCACCGGAACCGACGTCGAGATCGGCTTGCGGCGGTTCCGCCTGACCGAGGCGCTCGCGTCTTTCGACTCAGCCACGGTCGCCACCACCCACGAGTTCTGCCTGCAGGTGCTGAGCGGTCTGGGCACCGCCGGTGATTCGGATGCGGCCGCCGTCCTGGTCGAGAATCTCGATGATCTGACCGTGGAAGTCGTCGAGGACCTGTATCTGCGCAAGTGGGGCCGCGCCGGTGCCGGCGTGCCAGCACTGTCGATGGCGGAGGCGACGGCCCTGGCCCACACCGTCATCCGGGATGGGTTGGCCGAACTGGTCGCCGAAGGCAACCCCACGGACGACACGCCGGACTTACGGCTGAGGTTCGCGCACGCCGTTCGGCTTGAGGTCGAGCGACGCAAGCGTGATCGTCACTTGCTGAGCTTCGACGACCTGCTGACCCGCCTGCAGGTGACGTTGGCCGATACCCGCTCCGGGCCGGCCGCGGCTCAGCGCCTGCGTGACCGCTACCGCATCGTGCTCGTCGACGAGTTCCAGGACACCGACCCGGTCCAGTGGGACATCCTGCGGTTGGCGTTTCACGGTCACGCGACGCTGGTGCTCATCGGAGACCCGAAGCAGGCGATCTACGCGTTCCGCGGCGCCGACGTGAACGCCTATCTGGCCGCCGCCGAGATCGCCGACCACCACGCCACGCTCGCGCAGAACTGGCGCAGCGACCCGGACTTGCTCCTTGGCCTACAGGCGCTCTTCCGCGGCGCCGCGCTGGGTGACCCGCGCATCGTCGTGCAGCCGGTCTCCGCCGCGCACACCGGCCGCGCACTCGACAGCTCTGATGCGCCTGTACGGATCCGGGTCATCCCACGAGGGAATGTTCCTTCGCTATCGGTCGGGCCGGCGCGGGATCTCGTCACCGCTGATGTCGTGCACAGTGTCATCGACCGTCTCGACTCGAGAGCCCTGCTCACTCCGCGGGACGGCTCGCCCGCCCGGCCCGTCCAACCCGGCGACCTCGCGGTCATCGTGCGCACCGGAGCGCAACTCGACCTGGTGCACGCTGCCCTGCTCGCCGCCGGCGTGCCGTCGGTGCAGCGGACCACGTCGAGCGTGTTCCGCACACCCGCCGGTGCCGATTGGGTCGCGCTGCTCGAGGCCCTGGAACAGCCCCACCGGGCGGCCCGGTTGCGGCGCTTGGCCATCAGCGCGTTCGTGGGGTGGGACGCCGCCGGGCTGGAACACAACGACCTCGACGATCTCGGACTACGGGTTCGGGTCTGGCTGTCCGTGTTGAGCGAGCGCGGGATCGCGGCGCTGTTCGAAGCGGTCAGCCGCCGGGAACAGGTCCCCGCCCGCCTGCTCGCCCAGATCGACGGGGAACGGCGCCTCACCGATCTGCGGCATGTGGGCGAGGCGCTGCACGCCGCGGCGATGGCGGGTCAACTCGGTCTGACCGCGAGTCTGGAATGGCTGCGACGTCGGGTGGACGAGTCCGACGACGACTCCTCCGTGGAGCGCAGCCGCCGCCTCGACTCCGACGCCGCCGCGGTGCAGGTGGTCACGGTGCACGCCAGCAAGGGGCTCGAATTCCCGATCGTCTTCGTTCCGTTCGCCTGGGACCGGTTCGTCTTCAACCCCGACATCCCGCTGTTCCACCGCGACGGCCGACGGGTCCGCAACGTCGGCGGCCCGAGGGCAGCGGGCTTCACCGGGGATCAACAACGCGACAAGAGCGAGCAGTTCGGTGAGGACCTCCGTCTGCTCTACGTGGCCCTGACCCGGGCCCAGGCGCAGGTCACCGCCTGGTGGGCACCGAGTTCCCGCAACACCGAGTGCGCACCGTTGCATCGGCTGCTGTTGGCCGATGATCCCGCGGCGTCGGTGGCCGAGCGGGCTGCGGTGCCGAGCGACGCGAACGCATTGGCCCGGTTCACGGCCCGCGCGGTTGCCGGGCGGCTTTCCGTCACCGTGGCCGCTCCACGACCACCGGTGCGCTGGCACGGGGAAACGCGATCCGGCCACGAGCTCGCACTGGCCGTGTTCGGTCGGACGGTGGACGCCTCCTGGCGACGCACGTCCTACAGTTCGCTCACTGCCGGAGCCCACGACGTGACGCCGGCCATCAGCAGCGAGCCCGAGACGGAGGAGAAGGACGACGAACCGGCGACGCCGGCGCCGGAAACGGCCGCGCGCTCGCAATTGCGCCACATCGCGTCCCCGATGGCCGCGCTGCCCGGCGGAACATCCTTCGGCACGCTCGTCCACGCCGTCCTCGAACAAGTCGACCCCACCGCGGGCGACCTGGCCGGCGAGGTCCGGGCCCAGATCGCGGCGCACCTGTTCCGAGACTCGTTCCCGGGCCTGACCGTGGACGACCT
>CAZZZE010000138.1:5016-7004 GCA_964658365.1 uncultured Jatrophihabitantaceae bacterium | reverse complement strand
GCGTCTACCGCGCCGAGGACCCGCGCGCCCGCGTGCTGCGCCGCACCTGCAAGGAACTCGACGCCCCGCGCTTCGAGGCCGCCAACGCCCTCGAGCAGGCCGCGCTCACCGAGCTGCGCGAGCGGCGCCCCGACCGGCCCATCGAGACCAACGTCGAGTTCTGGGCCGCGGTCATCCTCGACTTCGCCGAGGTGCCGCCGCACATGATGCCGGCCATGTTCACCTGCGCCCGCACCGCCGGCTGGTCGGCGCACATCATGGAGCAGAAGAAGACCGGCCGCCTGGTGCGCCCGTCCGCCCGCTACATCGGCCCCGACCCGCGCAAGCCGTCGGACGTCGAGGGCTGGGACGACATCGCGCACGCCTAGGGCGATGCTCTGATGCTGAAACGGGTGCTGCTGGTCTCCGGCAGCACCCGTTCTGCGTCCATCAACAGTGCACTTGTGCGCACCGCGCTGCTGTGCGCGCCGCCGGGCGTGACCACGGTCCGCTACGGCATGACCGGCCTGCCGTACTTCAACCCCGACGACGACCGCGAGCCCCTCCCACCCTCGGTGGTCGCGCTGCGGGCCGCCATCGCGGCCTCGGACGCACTGCTGTTCTGCACGCCCGAGTACGCCGGCAGCATGCCGGGCGCGTTGAAGAACATGCTCGAGTGGACGGTCGGCAGCACCGCCATGACCGGCAAGCCGGCGGCCTGGGTCAACGCAGCCTCGGACCCGCGCCGCGGCCACGGCGCAAACGAACAGTTGGCCACGGTGCTCGGCTACGTCCAGGCCCGCGTCGTGCCCGAGGCGTGCCGGTCGGTGCCGGTCGGCCGCGACCTGATCGGGCCCGACGGACTGATCGGCGACCACGGCACCCGATCGGCGCTGTCCGGTGTACTCGCCGACCTCGTGGATGCGGCGGACCCCGCGCGCCCGTCATGATGGCTCCATGACGACCTGGACGAACTGGGCCGAGACCGTGCGTGCGGACGTCACGGCGGCCAGGCCAGGCACCGTCGCCGAGCTGCAGCGCGTCGTAGCCGGCGCGACCGAGCGCGGGCACCGCGTCAAGCCGATCGGGGCCGGGCACTCCTTCACGGCCATCGGCGCCACCGATGGCCTGCAACTGCGCCTCGACCGGCTGAGCGGCATCGTGCACGCCGACCGCGCGAGCGGGCTCGTCACCGTGCTGGCCGGCACCCGGCTGCACGAGCTCAACGACGCGCTGTGGGAGCTCGGCCTCGGGCTGATCAACCTCGGTGACATCGACGTCCAGACGATCAGCGGCGCGATCTCCACCGGCACCCACGGCACCGGTGCGCGGCTGGGCGGCCTGGCCACCCAGGTTCGCGCACTGGAGCTCGTCCTGGCCGACGGATCGTTGCGCCGTTGCACACCCGACGATGACCCGGACCTCTTCGCGGCCGCCTGCGTCGGGCTCGGCGCGCTGGGCGTGATCGCCACCGTGACCCTGCAATGCGAATCAGCGTTCGCCCTGGCTGCGGCCGAGGCACCGTCGACGCTGGACGCCGTGCTCGCCGGCCTCGACGACGACCTCGCCGGCAACGATCACGTCGAGTTCTACTGGTTTCCGCACACCCGACGGGTGCTGACCAAGCGCAACAACCGGGTACCGGCCGGCTCGGACCTGCACCCGGTGAGCCGCCTTCGCTACTGGCTCGACGACCAGTTCCTGTCCAATACCGTCTTCGAGCGGATCAATCGGCTGACGACGCGACGGCCGGCGCTCATCCCCCGGGCCAGCGAGGTCGCGTCCCGGGCGCTGTCGGCCCGCAGCTACGTGGACCGCTCGTACCGCGTCTTCGCCTCGCCACGCACCGTCCGCTTCCGCGAGATGGAGTACGCCGTGCCGCGGGCCGCCGTCCCACAGGTGATCGCCGAGATCGAACGCTGGCTGGCACGCAGCGGTGAGCTGGTCGGGTTCCCGGTCGAGGTCCGCTTCGCCGCGGCCGACGACCTCTGGCTCTCGACGGCCACCGG
>CAZZZE010000138.1:0-4916 GCA_964658365.1 uncultured Jatrophihabitantaceae bacterium | reverse complement strand
GCCTCAGTCCCGGGGACTCAGCACGCAGAACTCGTTGCCCTCGGGGTCGGCGAGCACCACCCAGGTGACGTCGTCGCCCTGGCCGACGTCAGAGCGGACAGCGCCCAGCTCGACGAGCCGGTCGACGGCCTCGGCCTGGTCCTCGCCGGCGAGCGGCGCGAGATCGAGGTGCAGACGGTTCTTCACCGTCTTGCCCTCGGGCACCGGTACGAACACCAGACCGGGCCCGCGCTCCATCGGCGGCACGGCGTCGCCGTGGGTCAGCGCGTGCGGCGCGACGAGCACCACTTCGTCGGGCGCCTCGTAGACCTTCGGCCAGTCCAGGACGCGCGACCACCAGTCGGCCTGGGCAGCGACGTCGAGACAGTCGACGACGACGGTGTACCAACGCAACGGCATGCCACGACGATAGAGCGGCCCACCGACAAGCTGACGCCCGGACGGTGTGGCACCACCCGGCGGACACGCCGACGATCGACCGGGAACTGCAACAGGGTCGACGGTGTGCGTAGTCGGTGGCGGCAGCTGACAGGATCGTGGGGTGGAGACGCCGAGCATCACGATCCCGGACGCGCTGAAGCCCGTCGACGGCCGCTTCGGGTCGGGTCCGTCGAAGGTGCCGGCGTCCGTCGTCCGCGCGCTCGGCGACACCGGCGGCTCGCTGCTCGGCACGAGCCACCGCCAGGCGCCGGTGAAGGCGCTGGTCGCCCGCATCCGCGCGGGGCTGGCCACCCTGTTCGACGCACCCGACGGCTACGAGGTGCTGCTGGGCAACGGCGGCTCGACGTCGTTCTGGGACGCCGCCGCCTTCGGGCTCGTGCGTGAACGGTCGCTGCACCTGGTGTGCGGCGAGTTCTCCAGCAAGTTCGCCGCGGTCACGAAGGGTGCGCCGTTCCTGGGTGAGCCGCGCGTGCACGCCAGCGAGTACGGCAGCGCGCCGACGCTGGTGACCGAGCCGGACGTCGACGTCTACGCGTGGCCGCAGAACGAGACGTCGACGGGCGTGGTGCTGCCGGTCCGGCGCGCCGACCACGCCGGCGCGCTGATGCTGGTCGACGCGACGTCCGCCGCGGGCGCCGTGCCCGTCGACCTCGCGCAGACCGATGCCTACTACTTCGCCCCGCAGAAGGCGTTCGCGTCGGAAGCCGGTCTCTGGGTGGCCCTGTGCTCGCCGGCCGCGATCGAACGCATCGCCGAGGTGCGCGCGGGTCGCTGGGCGCCGCCGACCCTGGACCTGACCCTCGCCCTCGACAACTCGCGCAAGGACCAGACCTACAACACGCCGGCCGTCGCCACGCTCTGGATGCTGGCACACCAGGTCGAGTGGTTGCTCGCGTCGGGCGGCCTGCCCTGGGCGGTCGGTCGCTCGGCGGACTCGGCGCGCCGGCTCTACCGGTGGGCCGACGAGTCGTCCTACGCCACGCCGTTCGTCGCCGACCCGGTGCTGCGCAGCCCGGTCGTGGGCACCGTCGACCTCGACCCATCGGTCGACGCGGCCACGGTCATCGCGGTGCTGCGCGCCAACGGCATCGTCGACACCGACTCCTACCGCGCGCTGAAACGCAACCAGCTGCGGATCGGGATGTTCCCGGCCGTCGAGCCCGACGACGTCGAGGCGCTGACCCGCTGCGTCGACCACGTCGTCGAGCGGCTCTGAACTGCGCCGGCCGGATCGGGTGACGCTCGCTAACGCGACGCCGTGTTAGACACAATGCGCGCCGGATACCTTGTGGGAAAACCGTGGGACGGTCCATTGTCAGCCCCGACAAACGCATTCTTATGGGGGCCCTACATGGATCTTGCCGCGGATTTTGCCTTCGTCCCGATTAGCAATACACCGGGTGAACCGGCGCCTGCGAAAAATACCGCACCGGTCGCCGGCAACCGCGATCTCGGGCCGCTCGCCCAACTTCCCGGGGTGTGGAAGGGAAAGGGTTTCAACACTATCTGGCGGCCGAGCCACAAAACTCAAGATCGCTTTCTCGAACTCAACGTCACGGACGAGACGATCGAATTCGAGCGCATTCCGGGAGATATCCCGAACCGTGGATTCACGCAGGGCGACCTGTTCATGACCGGCGTGCGTTACCTGCAGCAGATCGCCGACGCGAACGTCTTGGTCGGCGGCCAGCCGGCAGGGCTGCACATCGAACCGGGGCTCTGGCTCTCGGTGCCCGAGACCACCCACCCCAAGGTGCAGAGGTCCGTGGCCCGGCTGGCCTCGATCCCGCACGGGACCACCGTCGTCGCGCAGGGCAGCGCCTTCACCGTGAAGGGGCCGCCGCTCATCAGCGCGACCAACCTGAACCCGTTCCCCATCGGCAACCCGGCCGGCAACTTCACCTTTCCCGAGCAGGACCTCACCGTCGACACCCCATTCCGCACGCCGCCGGCGGACATTCCCGACGTCACGCAAGCGATGGTCACCGATCCGAACAGCGTGATCAGGGCGGCGATCGCCGGGCAGACGATCACCAGGACCTTGGTCCTTCAGGTCACGACCGACAAGACCCCCATCCTGGGCGGCGGAACGGCCAATACGGCATTTCTCCAGGGTGGCCCGGACGGCCCGAACGCCGACGCCGCCCTGGTCACCTCAACCTTCTGGTTGGAGACAGTGAAAGGGTCGAAACAACTGCAGTTGCAATACACCCAGACGGTGCTGCTGAATTTCAACAACCTGAGCTGGCCGCACATCACCGTGGCGACGTTGGTCAAGCAGCCCGAATAGCTCGCGACCCCGCGAACCGACCGGTCGCGCTTCCTCTCCGGGGCGCCGCGACCGCGGGCGGGAGCCGAGGGTGTCCGGCGCCGACCCCGGGTCGCCCGGCGTGTGCTCCCGGCGCATCGACGTGGGCACCCTATCGTCGGTCCATGCGTCAGCTGCGCCTCGTCGGGATCGCCGACGACCACTCCCACATCGTCGTGGAGACCGCCGACGAGACCGACGGGCCGGAGCGGTTCGCCCTGCTCCCGGACCCAGCCCTGGACGCCGCGCTGCGCGCGGTGAACCAGTCCCAGTCCCAGCCCGCCGCGGTGCCGGCGCCGGCCCCCGGTCGCGAGCTGACCGTCGGACCCCGCGAGATCCAGGTCCGGGTGCGGGCCGGCGAGTCGCCCGAGCAGGTCGCGGAGTTCTTCGGCGTCGAGGTCGAGCGCATCATGCGCTTCGCCGCACCGGTGCTCGAGGAGCGCATGCGCATCGCCGAGGAGGCCCGGCGGGCCCGCGCGCGGCGCAGCAAGGGTGACGCCGGCGAGGGGACGCTCGTCGTCTTCGGCGAGGCCGTCGACGAGCGGTTCTGCGCCCACGGCATCGACGCGGCGGCGGTCAGCTGGTCCGCCCGCCGCCGTGAGGACGGCGAGTGGATCGTGCGTGCCGAGTGGCAGGCCGGTCAGTGGTCGGGCGGCGAGAGCACCCACGGCGCCGAGTGGGCGTTCAACCGCTCCTCGCGCTCGGTGACCGCCCTCGACGACACTGCCGCCGACCTGCTCAGCGACCGGCCGATCCGCCCCGTCGCCCCGCCCGAACGTCCCACGCTCGCCAGCGCCCCGCCGCTGGCGCCCGGCGTGGTCTCGTTCCCGCCGATGCCCGACGCCTTGACCGAACCGCTCCCAGTGCTCGAGCACGTCTACGACCAGGACGCGCCGGCCGGCGGCCTGCGCGAGCTCGGTTTCCTGTCCGACGGCGGGTCCGAGCTCGACTTCGAGGAGCCGCCGCTGCCGCTGGGCATCACCGACCCGACCACGCGTCCGCTGGGCCGGTTGTCGTCGGTGCGCACCCTGGGCAGCGGCAAGCGCGAAGAATCCGAGGACGAGCGCGCCGCCCGCGTGAAGGTGCCGTCGTGGGACGACATCCTGCTCGGCGTGCGCCGCAAGCAGGACTGATCGGCGCAACCCCGTTCGCCCTGGGGAAACCCGGTCGCCCAGTGTCGTAGGTGCGACGTAGCGTGGGTCGATGTGACGACGCCCGACCCCTACGCGCCAGCGGCGTCCAGCGGTGACCCCGGGAGCACCCTACGCACGGTGCTGCGGCTCTGGCACTGGGCGCGCCCGCACCGGGCCGCCGTCGTCGTCATGGTCGCCACCGCCACTGGCGCCATGGTCGTGCAGTCGCTGATCCCGCTCGTCGTCGGCGCGGTTGTCGACGGCCCCATCCGCCACCACGACGCCGCGGGCCTGTGGCCGCTGACGGCACTCGCACTGGCCTTCGGGATCGCCGAGGCGGCGTTGTTCTGGGCCCGACGCCAGTCCATGGCCACCGCCGCCCTCGGCATCGAGACCGATCTGCGCCGCGACCTGTTCGCCCACCTGCAGCGCCTGCCGGTCGCGTTCCACGACCGCTGGCCGTCGGGGCAGCTGCTGTCCCGGATGACCACCGACCTGTCGACGCTGCGCCGCTTCGTCGGCTTCGCCGCGGTGTTCCTCATCGCCAACACCGTGGCCTCGCTCGTCGTGGTCGTGCTGCTGCTGCACATCGACGTCCTGCTGGGCGTATTCGTCGTCGTGGCGATGATCCCGTTGATGGTCATGACCCGCCGCTTCGAGCTGCGCTACAGCCGCGAGGCGCGCCACGCGCAGGACCTCACCGGCGACCTCGCGACCTCGGTCGAGGAGTCCGCGCTCGGCATCCGCGTCATCAAGTCCTACGGACGGCGGCCGCACATGCTGGCCGCCTTCACCGCCGACGCGCGCCGGTTACGCCGCGCCGAGCTCACCAAGCTGCGCACGCTCGGGCTGTTCTGGGCGCTGCTCGAAGGCCACCCGCAGCTGGTCCTGGCCGGCGTCACCGTCGGCGGCGTGCTCGCGGTCAGTCACGGGGCCATGAGCCTGGGCTCGTTGGTGGCGTTCGTGGCGCTGTACCTGCGCCTGATCTGGCCGATCATCTCCCTGGGCTGGCTGCTCGCCCTCGCCGAGGAGGC
>CAZZZE010000137.1:0-7074 GCA_964658365.1 uncultured Jatrophihabitantaceae bacterium | reverse complement strand
TCCGGCTTACACCTCGACTCGTCCGTCGCCCAGCCCTACCGGTGGGCGATCCTGCCGGTAAACGCTGGGCTCCGTCATGGTGAGCCGTGGTGATGCTCCGCCTCGATTGGGGAGGCTATGACGGCCTCAGACGGCCAAATCGGAAGCGGTGACGGCCAAATGACGGCCTCGTCAGAGATCATCTTTCGGCGGGTCGAACGCCGCGTCGACCGCATCCCGAGTGCCCTGATCCGCCGCCACCCAGAGGTGCACGTAGGTGTTCATCGTCTCCTCCATCGTCGCGTGCCCCAGCCGCTCCTGAACCTCCCGCGGTGACCGGCCGGCCGCGATCAGCAACGACGCGTAGAAGTGCCGCAGCTGGTGCAGCCCCTTCCCGACCGGCAGCCCCATCACCTCGGCCGCCGGCCGCCACGCACGACCCCACACCGTGCCCGTCAGCGGCGTCCCCCGCGACGTGCGGAACACCAACTGCTCCGGCTCGGCCGGGTAGTTCGCCAGGTGCTTCTCCAGCGCCTCCACCACCCGCCGGGGCAGCGGCACCTCACGGTTGGACGCCTTCGACTTCGGCGGCCCGAACACCGGCACACCCCGCACGCGCTTCACCAGCTGCCTGTCGACGCGCAGCACCGCCCGCTCGAGGTCGACCCGATCCCGGGTTAGCCCCCACGCCTCGGCCGCGCGCAGCCCCGTCCCGGCCACCATCACGACCAGCGCCCGGTACCGGTCCGGCATCGCCGCCTCACCCGACCTGACCTGCTCGACGGTCAACGGGATCACCCGCTCGCGAACCACTTCTGGCGCTTTCACCCCGTCGAACGGCGACACCGTCAGGATCCGGTCCCGGATCGCGTCGTTGAAAGCGCCGGCGACCTGGCCCCGCACCCCGGCGACCGTCCTGGGTGCGTATCCGTCGGCCAGCAGCTCCGCCTGCCACGTGCGGATCGTCGACGGCCGCACCGCCGCGATCGACTTCTCACCCAGGTACGGGTACACCATCCGCGCGAACCGCGTCCGCGTCGACATCACCGTCTTCGCCCGGTGATGCGACTGCTGCACCCGCCACCCCTCGAGGTAGGCCCGCACCGTCTGCTGCCCGACGGTCGGGTCGACGTAGGTGTTGGACCGGATCTCGTGCCGCACCGACGTCGCGAAGTCCTCCGCGTCAGCCTTCCGCGCGAAACTGCGCGACCGCTCGACCCCGCCCGGGTCGACGTACCGCACCCGGTAGGTCACACCGCGGGTGCCCTTGCGGCGCTGGATGTGAGCCACAATCAGTTCGCGATGACGGTTTTTGCAGCGCCGGTGTTGACGATGCTTCCGAAGAAGGTGCAGGCGTAAGTCGTGTCGCCCCGTTCGGACAGTCGGTAGGCCACGTTCACGGTGTACGTCTGATGAGTCGAAGTGTTCTCGATCGCCGCTGCGATCACGCCGAGCCCTAACTGATTGGCTGCGCCTAGCGTCACGCGACCACCTGCCGGATAGCCGGCATACGGAGACCCCAGAATGAACTGATCGGTCAAGCTGTAAGGCCCTCCGCCGACAGGGTCCGCGACGTTCGACCCGCCACCAGACCAAGCAGTCCCGCTGAAATAGACCCCGGCACTCAGTGTCGAGTAGGCCGGATCAGCACACTCAAAGATCAGCCGACCGCCCCCGTAGCTGATCGATGCCGACTTGCCGACGTGGTGAAATCGCACGTCAATCGGCGACGTGGCAAGCGCCCCTGACGGTCCGCGAGGACCAGGCACCGCGGCAGGAATGGTCGCTAGGGTTGCCGTCTTGTAGCCCCGCGCGCATCCCTTGGCTGATCGTTGATACAGCACGCTCTTGCGGACGCACACCCGGATCGCCGTCGCGCGCGTAGACGCATCGGCCGAAGCAATTGCCACAGCTCCTCCGATCAGGCCGACAGCCGCGACGAGAGCAAACGTGGCCTTAAGTCGAGGTGCAGTTGGTCGTCGCATGTCGTCACGCCACCGCAACGCGACGACTCAACGTTCGGGCAAGCAGGCCGCGCTCGGCGGGGTGCAACCAGCGTCCTCGCAGTGCGAGCACGGACAGCGTCACCTCTAGATGTTCGGCGATCTCGCGGGGGTCGTCCGTCCAGCGCATCGCCGCGGCGAGCTCGTCGATGTCGACCAGTCGTCTTGCGGCGAGCTTGTCGGCGTTCGTCTCTTGGCGCGCGGCGAACCAGCACAGGTCTGTCGGACGGTCACCCGCGTCCATGTGCGCCAGTTCGTGCGCCAGCGCGCAACGGCGCTCGGCGCGGGTGATGTGTTCATCCACCATGATGACGTCGTCTCGGCGCGACCAGAACGCATGGGCCGGGGCGATCGGGTGCCACTCGATGTGCACTTCGGGGTACCGCCGTGCAGCGTCTAGCCACGGGTTGTAACTCATGAGGCATCCGCTCGCCGACGAGCTTCCTCGGCTACGCGAAGGAACGCCGCTAAAGCCTCGGCCTCGGCCCGGTCTCTTGTGATCGGGTCCATGCCTTCGTATGCGTTGGGGTTGATTTTCAGGAGCACGCCAACAGCTTCGGTCGGCGCTACGACAACTCCGTCTAGCTCATCGCCGAGGACCTCTTGGATCTTCGCCATCTTGTTGCGAGGCGAGGTAGTCCCCAGCTCCCAGTTGCCCACTGTTTCCCTCGCGACGCCGACGGCCTTCCCTAGCTGCGCCTGCGTCATGCCCTTCCGCTCTCGCGCAGCGCGGATGCGGTCCCCGAGTTTGTCTGCCACGCCGCGAGTGTGCGCGGGCAAACAAAGGCAAGTCAAAGCCGTCGTTGGCGCAAGACGGGGCATATGTCCGGTCAAACATTCATGTAGTTACTCATCTGTAAGGCCGCTCTACCCCTGTAGATCACTAGCTTTCACATGGGTTGCCCTCGACAGGGTTGACTACTTGCCCTTTCTTGCCCTAACCTCATCACATGTCCACACGACGCCTCCTCGGACCGGCCGCCAAGGCCATCCGAGTCGCAAACCAGATGCCGCAAGGAGACGCCGCGCTGCGCCTTGACGTCAGCCAGGGCTACCTCTCCAACGTCGAAAAAGGGGCCAAGCAGCCGAGCGAGATCTTCATGCGCCGCTACGCCGAGATCCTCGGAGTATCAATCGACGCGATCAGCTACGTCGTAGATGCGCAGTCGGTGCCGGCATGACCGCCGTCTCGATGGTCGATCTCGTGATGGAGATGGGTCGGCTCGACGAGCGCCTGAATCAGCTCAGCGCCCGGACGCGGTCGGATTTCGAGCGCTTGCAGAAGCTGATCGACGAGCGGATCGCGTCAGCTCTCGCCGCCGAGCGCGCCAAGTCGCTCGACCTCTACTACCAAGGCGTCAATGGCTTGCCACAAGAGGCGGCTGTCCCAGCCAGCGGCGTAAACGCCTCCAGCCGCGGGCGACGGGTTGGGCTGGCGGCGGATAGCGGCGATGGCGTCGGTCAGGTCACCCATGATCTCGCTCCTTCTCGTAGTGGTGAAGGAAGCGTAGGGCGGTCCTCGGCGGCGTCCCCCGTCGTCGCCGAGGACTCCACCCCCGGCGGTGCCGCATGACTCGCCAGCGTCCGGTCTCCGACGAGCCGCTGATGACCACTGCCGAGGTTGCGCAGCGGCTCGGGATGCCGCTGCAGACCTTCTACGACCACAGGAAGCACGGCCGGGGTCCTCGCGGCTACCGCATCGGTGGCCGCGTGATGTTCAGGTGGTCGGAAGTCGACGCGTGGCTGCAGGAGCACCGCGAGACCGACCGCATCCCGCTGCGGTCGGTCTCGTCACGTAGGCGGACCGGATGACCGCGCACGGCTTGTCGCTGCGCGAGCGCCTCGTCAGCGGACGTGTCGTGACGGAATCCGGCTGCTGGGAGTGGACCAGGGCCCGAGTTGCCTCGGGCAGCTACGGCGTGCTTCACGTCGAGGGACGGAACGTCTACACCCACCGCGCGGCTTACGAGACCTTCGTCGGCCCCATCCCGGCCGACCTGACCATCGACCACCTCTGCCGCACTGCCACGAACCGCCGCACATCCGCCTGACACAGCAACGGCGCGCACCCCGCCAGGAGCCACGCGCCGTCACCAACAACGAAGGGATCATCTCATGACCGACACGCTCGCCGAAGTACACACGCTCCACCCGTTCCCGACGCCGCCGTCGCCGTACGCCCGCGAGCTGGCGTTCCGGCTGTACGAGACGCGCCCGATCGACACTGACGTCACGGCGCAGACGGCGTACCGCATCGAGGACCAGCTGGCCGACCTGTGGGACCGGCAGCTGGACCCGGCGTGGGCGCTGGAGACGTTCGCCCCCGAGATCGGCACCCTGCGCGCCGGCGACCTGCTGGACGACCTGTTCGACGCGGCCGACGCCGCGGCGCATGCCGAGATGGTCCAGTCCGGCACCGAGCCCACCCGGCAGGCCTACGCCGACGCGCTGCACGCCCTCGGCGCTGCCGTCCGTGAAGCGAGCGCGCGATGAGCGCCCCAGAGCACCCCAGCGTGCAGCCCGATCCGATCAAGGTCCGCGTGACGCTCGTCGTGACAACGACGGTCAAGGTCGACATCAGAACCGACACCGGCAAGACCGTCGAAGAGATGCGCCAATCCGCCGTGGAGAAGTTCGACCGAGCTGGCGGCTTGGAGTACCGCAGCAAGTTCAGCAGCGACCTGTCCATCCACCTCGTCAGCACAAAGGCGAAGGTCGGATCGCTGGAGACCATCGATGAGTCCGCGTCATGGTGACCGCCGCGCACTGGCTCGCTGAGGCGTTCGCCGTCCTCGTGATCCTCGCCGTCGCCACGCTCCTCATCTGCGCCATCCCTGCCGAGTTCCAGTGGGGCGAGACCCGCCGCGAGAAGCGCGCACGCCGAGCGGCCGACCGTGCCGCCGTCCGCCGCAACGCCCGAGCGATGGGAGTGCGGCGATGAACGGGCCGACGTTCCGCGTCGGCGATGTCGTTCGCTACTCGCCGCAGCCTCGTTTCCCGGGGCAGCGTGACGTCCGGTGGTGCCGGGAAGGCACCGCCATCGCCGAAAAGCGCGACGACGGGCGGCTCGTTCTCGTCGACACGTTCTGGGGTTCCGGTTCTGACAACCACGTGCTGACCGACGCCGAGCTAGCCACCGCTGAGATCCGGTTCAACCTCAACGACTACGACGCACTGAAGGAGTACCCGCGCGGCGCCAGCCACGACACGTGGATGAAGTACGCTCCCGCGCACCGGGAGACCGTCACCGCGCAGCACGGCTTGCAATCGCGCTACTACATCCGCAAGGGCGCACAGCCCGACCTCGACACCCAGATCGTAAACGCGCGAGCCGTCGTTGCTGACGCCGAGGCCGCGGTCGACAGCGCGAAGTGGCACTTGGAATGCGCTCGGCGCGATTTGGCCGCATTGCAGCAGTCGGCGGTGACCACATGAAGCGCGGGTTCGTGCTCGGCGCGATCGCCGGCCTGATCCCTTCGCTGGCCTGTGCGGCAGTCGTCGCCCTGATGGCCGTGTACGACGCCGCCGAACAGCGACGACAGGAACGTGACGCCGAGGACACCGTCGGCGCACCGCGACACCTGCGAGCGACGTCATGAGCAGCCTGCTCCGGCGCGTCCAGCGCGACTCCTACCTGATCTCCCGCACGGCCGGCGACCTGAACGCCGCGCGACGCGGACCCGACGTCCTCGCGAAGCGGCTCGTCCGCAGACGCGCCACCCGGGCGATCTTCGCGGCACTGCGCAAGGGCGGTGTGCGATGACCGCCGCCGAGCAGACCGACCTCACCGTCATCACCGAACCCGGCGTGTACCCCGACATCCCCTTCGCCGACTACCTCGCCGACCCGTGGCCCACCGGATCCCTGTCGCACTCCGGCGCCAAGACACTCGTCACCAAGACGCCCGCGATGTTCGCCTACGAACGCGAGCACGGTCGGCCTCACACCGAGGCATTCGACCTGGGTCACGCCGCGCATCGCATCGTCCTCGGCGATGGCGTCCCCGTCGTCGTCATCCCCGACGACGTCACCGACAAGAACGGCGGCTGGACCACCAAAGACGCGAAGGCGCTGGTCGCCGAGGTGCGCGCGGCCGGTCAGACACCGGTCAAGCCTGAGACCTGGGACACCGTGGAAGCGATGGCCAAGGCGATCCGGGCGCACCCGCTCGCGTCGAAGCTGCTCGCACCCGGCGTCGGCACACCCGAGGTGTCCGCGTTCGCCGAGGACGAGCAGACCGGCGTGATGATGCGCTGCCGCTACGACTACCTCGCCGAGAGCGACGGCCGGCGGCTGATCCTGCGGGACTACAAGACCACCGACAAGGCCGACCGTGACTCGTTCGGCAAGTCAGCCGCAAACTACGGCTACGCACTGCAGGACGCGTTCTACAGCGCGATCGCCAAGCGTCTCGGACTCGCACGCGACGTCGTGTTCCTGTTCATCGCGCAGGAGAAGACGCCGCCCTACCTCGTCAACGTCCTGCAGCTCGACCACACCGCGCTCCGGATCGGCGAGATCCAGATGCGCCGCGCGCTCGCCCTCTACAAGCGGTGCACCGACACGGGGGAGTGGCCGGGATATCCACCCGAGGTCGCCCTCACATCGCTGCCGATCTGGTTCGAGCGGCAGTACGAGGACGACCTCGCCTCCTGATCCATCCCCCCCGCACGCCACAACTTCCCGAAGGACTCCTGATGACCAGCACCGAGATCGACACCCACCAGTCACCGCCCGCACGGACCGCCGAGCTGATCGGCCAGGCCACCGCAGTCGAACAGGCCCGCGCCGTCGCAGAGGTGCAGGGCGCCATCGTGGTGGCACAACAATGCCCCCGATCCACCACCACCGCCATCCAGCAGATGCGCGAGTCGTGCGCACAGAAGGGCCTCGCCGAGCGGGCGTTCTTCCGCTACTCCCGCGGCGGCGGTCAGATCACCGGCCCGTCCGTCCACCTCGCCCGCGAGCTCGCCCGCTGCTGGGGAAACATGCAGTACGGCATCGCCGAGCTGCGCCGAGACGACGCCCGCGGCGAATCGGAGATGATCGCCTTCGCGTGGGACGTGCAGACCAACACCCGCGCCACCACCAC
>CAZZZE010000136.1:0-7085 GCA_964658365.1 uncultured Jatrophihabitantaceae bacterium | reverse complement strand
CCAGGCGGCGGCGCAGGCCGCCGCGGGCCGCGCGCGGACGCCGGCGGGCGGGCCGGGACTCGCCCCGCGTGCCGCCGGTGACCGAGACCGCCGGCTCGAAGCCCAGTTCGGCCGCTGCGATGTCGTCGGCGTCGATGTCGTCGTTCACGACTGTCCTTCCGTCATGGTGCGAAGCTCAGGCGGCGTCCCGGGCGCGAGTGCAGCGGTCATTGGATGAGGTAGATCACCGCGAACAGGCCGACCCACACGACGTCGACGAAGTGCCAGTAGTACGACACGACGATGGCCGCGGTGGCCTGGGCCGGCGTGAACTTGCCGAGGGCGGTGCGGATCAGGAACAGGATGAACGCGATGAGCCCGCCGATGACGTGCAGGCCGTGGAAGCCGGTGGCCAGGAAGAAGACCGAGCCGTAGCCGGTGGCCTTGATGGTGTTGCCGTCGGCGTACTGCATCCGGTACTCGTTCGCCTGCCCGAGCACGAAGATCAAGCCCAGCAGGAAGGTGAAGATGAACCAGCGGCGCAGCTTGTAGACGTCGCCCCGCTCGGCCGCGAAGACGCCCCACTGGCAGGTGAAGCTCGAGGCCACGAGAATCACCGTGAACGGCAGTGCATAGGCCACGCTCAGCGTGATGGGCTCGCCGTTGGGCAGGTGCATCGGCCAGTCGGTGGCGTGCACGGAGCGAACCGTGAAGTACATCGCGAACAGGCCGGCGAAGAACATCAGCTCGCTGGACAGCCAGACGATGGTCCCGACGCTGACCACGTTCGGACGCGTCAGCGAGTGCACCTTGCTGGACTCGAAGCTGGCTGCTGTGGCGGTCGAGGTCACCTCTGAAGTATGAACCCATGATGAGCGCTATCGGCGTCCGGGGTGGGTGACGCCGCGGCGATCAACAGGGGCGTCGATACGATCAGGTCCGGACCCGGGAACGAGCGGCTGGAACGAGGGCAGGACCACGTGGCATCGCAGGGATCAAGCACAGTGCCGGAGCGCGTGACGGTTCTCGTCTACAGCAACCACGCCGAGGTGCGGGCCACTGTCCGCAGCGCAGTGGGCCGGCGTCCCGCACCCGACATCGGTCGCATCGACTGGATCGAGTGCGAGACCAACGCCCAGGTGATCGAGCAACTGGACGAGGGCGGCATCGACGTCGCGATCCTCGACGGCGAGGCGCAGCCCACCGGCGGGATGGGCCTGGCCCGCCAGTTCAAGTACGAGATCGAGGACTGCCCGGCCATCGTCGTGCTCATCGCGCGGCGACAGGACGGCTGGCTCGCGTCCTGGTCGCTCGCCGACGCCGTGATCAACACCCCGATCGACCCGGTCGAGAGCGCCGCGGTGGTCGCCGAGCAACTGCGCCGGCGCCATTCGGGCATCCCGGTCGTCCGGTAGCGGCGGTGTCCACCGGCGCCGCTCGCGCCGAGCGCAGCTGGCCGGGCGTCCTCGCCGCGCTCCTGGCCGGCCAGGAGCTCACCGCCGACGACACGGCGTGGGCCATGGACGAGGTCATGGCCGGCAACGCCAGCCAGGCCCAGCTCGCCGCGTTCGCCGTCCTGCTGCGGGCCAAGGGCGAGACCCCGGCCGAGCTGTCCGGCCTGGTCCGGACCATGCTCTCGCGGGCCGCCCCGCTGTCGATCGAGGGCCGCAGCGTCGACGTCGTGGGCACCGGTGCCGACCGCGCGCACACCGTCAACATCTCGACGATGGCCGCCCTGGTCGTCGCCGGCACCGGCCGGCGGGTCGTCAAGCACGGGGGACGCGCCGCGTCCTCGGCCTGCGGCACCGCCGACGTCCTCGAAGAACTCGGCGTGATCATCGACCTGCCGCCGGCGGGGGTCGCCCGCACGGTCGACGAGGTCGGCATCGGGTTCTGCTTCGCGCCCGTCTTCCACGCGGGGATGCGGCACGCCGGCGCGGCCCGCCGCGAGCTCGGCGTGCCGACCGTCTTCAACTTCGTGGGCCCGCTGACCAACCCGGCCCGCGTCGCGGCCTCGGCCATCGGCTGCGCCGACCGGCGGATGGCGCCGGTCATGGCCGAGGTCCTCGCCGAGCGCGGCGACAGCGCCCTCGTCTTCCGCGGCGACGACGGGCTGGACGAGATCACGACGACGACCACCACGTCGGTATGGGTGGTCTCCGGCGGCACGGTGACCCAGACCACGATCGACCCGACGGCGCTGGGCATCGCCCCGGTCGCCGCGGCCGAACTGCGCGGCGGTGACCGGGTGTTCAACGCGGCGGTCGTGCGCGACGTGCTGGCCGGCGGGTCCGGTGGCGTCCGCGACGTCGTGCTGCTCAACGCCGCGGCGGCGATCGCCGCGCACGACGGGCTGAGTGGCCTGGCACTGGACACCGCGCTCGCACGCGGCCTGCAGGTTGCCGCGGAGGCGATCGACAGCGGGGCGGCCCGGGACCTGCTCGACCGGTGGGTGCTCGCCGGCCGGAACGCCCGGAGCACACTGGATAGGTGACCGCCCTCCGTCGCGCTTCGGGCGCCGAAGGCCGCACCGGCGTGTCCCGCTGCGGTTGCGTCGTCGCGTGAGCACGGCGACCCGACCCGCCCCCCGCGTTCCGCGGCTGGCCGTGCTCGCCTGGACGTTGGCGGGGCTCGCCGCGGCCGTCCTGGTCGCCGCCGTCTGGCACTATCTCGGCTCGGACAGCGCGATGGCGCCCATGTCGATGAGCGGCGAGCGCACCCAGCCCGCGCAGGCGCTGACCCGCGCCGGCTCGCGCGGGCCGCTCGGCCCGCTGAGCGAGCACCTGTTCACCGCCTGGCAGCTCGACGCCGTCGCGCTGGCCGTGCTGGTGCTGGCCGCGGCGGCCTACCTCACCGGCGTCGCGCTGGCCGGCGTGCGCAGCCCCGAGGAAGCCTGGCCGCTGCGGCGCACGCTGGCGTTCCTCGCCGGGCTGGGCGTCTGCGTGATCGCCACCTGCGGCAGCATCGCCGTCTACGACCAGGTGCTGTTCACCGCGCACATGGCCGGGCACCTGGCGCTGGTCATGGTCGCCCCGGCGCTGATCATGTGGGGCCGCCCACTGCGGCTGCTGCTGCTGGCCGCACCGCCGGCCCGGCGCGCCCGTATCGAGGCGGTGCTGCACGGCCGCGCGATGTCGGTGTTCTTCGCCCCGCCCGTGGCGCTGGCTGCCTACGCGGCGGTGATCGTCGGCAGCCACCTGACCGGGCTCATGGACACGATCATGCGCAACACCTGGGCCGGGCAGGTCGAGCACCTGGTCTACGTGCTGGCCGGCTGCTGGTTCTTCGCCCTCGTGGTCGGCGACGAGCCGATCCGCTGGCGGCTGGCCTCGCCGGCTCGCTGGCTGTTGCTGGCCATCGCCATGGCCGTCGACACGTTCACCGGCATCGTGCTCATGCAGGGCACCCACGCCGTGTCGCTGCAGCCGTCGCTGCTGAAGGTCAACGCGCTGTCCGACACGCGCACCGGCGGGGCGATCATGTGGTTCGGCGGCGACGCGATCATGGCCGCGATCATGATCGGGCTGGTCGTGGGCTGGTTGCGCCGCGTCGACACCGCGCCGGTCGAGCAGGGCTGGCTCGAGCAGGCCAGGCGCGCCACCTTCACCACCCACACCGGCTCGTCGGAGTCCAGCGAGCCGCTGGACGATGACGACGCCGCCCGCGAGGCCTACAACCGGTGGCTGCAGAAGCTCGACCGTTAGCCCTACTCGATGCCGAGGGAGAACGTGGCGTCGAGGTCGTGCCTGGAGTAGGCGCGGAAGGCGATGTGGGTGTCGGTGTGCACCACGCCCTCGACCTTCGACAGTCGCCCGGCGATGACGTCGGCGATGGCGTCGAACTCGCGGACCCGGACGATCGCGACGAGATCGACGTCGCCGGCGACCGAATAGACCTCGCTGACGCCGTCGAGATCGGCGATCGTCGAGGCGACCTCGGGAATCTTGTCGGCCTCGACGGCAATCATGACGATCGCGGTGATCACGCCCGAACCCTAGCGTGCGGGCCGGGCGACCATCGGCAGGCGGCGGCGGTCGGCGAACGGGTCGGCGGCCTCGCGTCCGGCGGTGGCGAGGTAGGCCCGCAGGCCACCTGCCCCGAAGGCTGGCATCAACCAGGGGTCGCTGGCGTCGGCCAGGCGCACGCCGGGCTGTTCGAGCCAGCGCAGGATGCACTCGGTCTCCTCGGCGAGCGGCTGATGCGAGGGGTCGACAACGTCGGCCGTGGCGCGCAGTGCCTCGATGACCGGCCACGGCGGCACGCCGCGGCGCGCGTGACCGGCGCCCACCAGCCGTCCGGAGCGCACCACCGACAGCTCCCACCCGCCGTCGCCATCGGGCCGGGCGCCGACGAGCTCGCCGACCGCGCGCAGTGACGCCAGCCGCTGCATCCGCGCGCTCGCGCGCACGACGGCCGTGATGCGGTCGCGGACGACGCCGGCCTGCTCGTAGCGCTGGGCGGCCGACAGCGCAGCCAGCCGGTGCTCGAGCGGCTCGACCAGCGGGCGCGGATCGCCGCGCCAGGCCGACGCGACGAGCCCGACCAGGGCCGCGTACTCGACGGAGCCGATGCGGCCCTCGCACGGGGCGCCGCACCGGCCGATGCCGGCCAGGACGCACGCCGCGCGCACCACCCGGCGCAGCGAGAGCCGGTCGGTGCACTGGCGCAGCGGGACCGCGTCGTGGATCGCGTCGCGCACCGCCTCGGCCTGGCGCTGGGTGCGCAGCGGGCCGAGGTAGGCGGCGCCGTCGTCCTTGCGCTCGCGCACCACGGACAGCCTGGGGAACGCCTCGACGGTGAGCTTCAGCCACACCGAGCGCTCGGGGAACTTCGAGCGCTTGTTGTAGCGCGGCTTGTGCGCGGCGATCAGGCGCAGTTCGCGGACCTGGGCCTCGAGGGCGTGCGCGCACTCGATGGGATCGACGCGCTCGGCCAGGCCCACCATCTCGCCCATGCGGCTGCGGGTCTCGCTGGACACGAAGTACTGGCGTACGCGGCTGCGCAGGTTGCGGCTGGTGCCGACGTAGAGCGGGTGGCCCTGGGCGTCGCGGAAGATGTAGACGCCCGGCGCGTCGGGCATCGCGTCGGCGAGGTGACGCTTGCGGCGTTGCGCGTCGGATACCTGGGCGGTGAACGAGCGAAGTTCGGGCAGCGACTGCACCCCGAGGCTGCCGAGGCGGCTGAGCAGCCCGTGCAGCACGTCGACGGTGGCTCGCGCGTCCTCGAGCGCCCGGTGGTTCGGCGTCGTCCGGGCGTGGAAGAACGGCGCGAGCGTGCCGAGCTTGCAGTTGGGGACCTCATCGCGGGTGAGCACGCGCCGGGCCAGCACCGCGGTGTCGACCACCGCGAAGCCCGGCCAGGGGATCGCCAGCGCCACGCACGCCGCCTTGAGGAAGCCGACATCGAAGGGCGCGTTGTGCGCCACGAGCACGCTGCCACGCGCGAACTCGAGGAAGGCCGGCACTGCGCCGGAGATGGCCGGCGCGGTGGCGACCATCGAGTCGGTGATGCCGGTGAGCACGCTGACGAACGGGCTGATGGCCCTCTGCGGGTTGACGAGGGTCTGGAACTCGCCGAGCACCTCCCCGCCGCGGACCCTGACCGCGCCGATCTCGGTGATGGCGTCACTGGATGCGGCACCACCGGTGGTCTCGAGGTCGACGACCACGAAGGTCGTGGCGTGCAGCGGCTCGCCGAGCTCGTCGAAGCCCAGCTGCAGGAATGCCGTCGAGGTCTGTGCCGTCATGAGTCGCAAGCTAGGGCGGCGGTACGACGAAAACGCTCCGACGCACCGGCCGCCCGGTCGCGACCGAAAACTGTCCGAGCTGTTTCCTAGCGTCGGCGGTACCGGTCGGACTCGGCCGACACCCGTCCCCTGGAGAACCGCATGCTCATCGATTGCTCGACCTGTGTGGCTCGCGACGTCGCCTGCGGCGACTGCGTGGTCACGGTGCTGCTCGGCGGCCCGCCCGACCGGGCTCGCGCGCCGCTCGACCTCGACGACGCCGAGCGGGTGGCGCTCGGCAGCCTGGCTCGGGCCGGCCTGGTCCCGCCGTTGCGGTTGGTGCGCGGGCTGGCGCAGCGGCCGGCGCCGCAACGGGGGATCGCCTGAGGAAACGGGGGGTGAACGGGTGGCGACGCGCCCGGGATGGGGGGGTGCGTTGCACAGGAAACCTGACCCGTCGTAACCTTTCCGAGACCTAACCGGTTCGTTGTCGGCCACCCGGCCGTCGCCGTGCAGGTCCCGCCGAATTGCACTAAATCCCGTGTTATCTCCCCGTGTTGCCGCGGGTGGATAGATCGGGGCAAACCGGGGACCCAGTCAGTCCCGGGGTGAATCGGCTCGATGGGTGTGCGCTTGTCAGCGCGCCACCTCGAGCCGTAGGGCCACTTCCCGCCCGAACCCGTCAGCTAACCCGGTACGCGGTCCGAGGAAGAATGGAGATCCGCCAACCAATGGCGATCCGCTTTGCGCGTGTACGGCCCCTGCTCACCATTGCCGGTGTGGGCGCATCCCTTCTCGTGGTTCCCGCGCTCGCCTCGGCGACGCCGCTGCAGAGTCCGCACAGCAGCCCGCTCAGCAGCCCGGCGCCCAAGCCGAGCATCGCGAGCGTGCAGAAGCAGCTCGGCGAGCTGGCGGTCGCCAACTCCCAGCTCGTCGACCAGTACGACACCGCGGTCGTGGCACTGGGCAAGGCCCAGCGTGCGGCCGGCGCCGCCCAGCAGGACGCACGCGCCGCGGCGACGGCCTATGCCGCCGCCAGCTCGACGTTCACCCGCACCATCCAGGCGCAGTACGAGAGCGGTGGCATGAGCTCCAGTGGCGCGCTGCTGTCGAGCGACAGCGGCTCGAACTACCTCGACCGCCTGGACACCCTGCGGTTGCTGACCAACCACAACGCCAACGTCGTCGACCGGGTGTCGACGGCGCGCGCGGCCGCCGAGAGCAAGGCCGCAGTTGCCGGCGCGGCCCTGGCCAAGGCTCAAGCCGACAAGGCCCGCCTGGCCGCCAAGAAGGCCACGGTGAGCACGCAGATCAACAAGTACCGCACGATGCTCGCGACGCTCAACTCGGCCCAGCGCTCGGCCTACCAGCGGGCCGCGAA
>CAZZZE010000135.1:0-7144 GCA_964658365.1 uncultured Jatrophihabitantaceae bacterium | reverse complement strand
AGGGCGTCGTGCCGTGGATCGAGCGGCGCTACACCGAGACCGACAGCGACTACTCGCGCGAGAAGTACGAGGGCTACATGCGCGAGGTGCCGTGCGCGACGTGTCGCGGCACCCGGCTCAAGCCCGAGATCCTCGCGGTCACCGTGCACGAGCGCTCGATCGCCGAGGTCGCGGCGCTGTCCATCGGCGACGCGGCCGAGTGGCTGTCCGGACTCGACCTCGACCAGCGCGAGCGGATCATCGGCGAGCGGGTCCTCAAAGAGATCAACGCCCGGCTCGGCTTCCTCGTCGACGTCGGCCTGCACTACCTCTCGCTCGACCGCGCCGCAGCCACGCTGGCCGGCGGCGAGGCGCAGCGCATCCGGCTCGCCACCCAGATCGGGTCGGGCCTCGTCGGCGTGCTGTACGTACTGGACGAGCCGTCGATCGGGCTGCACCAGCGCGATAACCACCGTCTCATCGAGACGCTCGTACGGCTCAAGAACCTGGGCAACACGCTGATCGTCGTCGAGCACGACGAGGACACGATCAACACCGCGGACTGGATCGTCGACATCGGCCCGCTGGCCGGCGAGCACGGCGGCAACATCGTGGTCAGCGGCACCGTCGAGGACCTGCGCGCATCGGAGGAGTCGATCACCGGGGCTTACCTGTCGGGGCGGCGCCGCATCGAGGTGCCGGCCCTGCGCCGGCCGCGCCAGCCCGGCCGCGAACTCGTCGTCGAGGGTGCTCGCGAGCACAACCTGCGCAACGTCGACGTCGCGTTCCCGCTGGGCTGCTTCGTGGCGGTCACCGGGGTCAGCGGGTCCGGCAAGTCCTCGCTCGTCAACGACATCCTCTACGCGTCGCTGGCCAACAAGATCAACCGGGCCAAGCTGCCCCCCGGCCGGCACAAGCGGGTGCGCGGCATCGAGCACCTGGACAAGGTGGTCGGCGTTGACCAGTCGCCGATCGGGCGCACGCCACGCTCGAACCCGGCGACGTACACGGGCGTGTTCGACCACGTCCGCAAGCTGTTCAGCGAGACCACCGAGGCCAAGGTCCGCGGCTACCAGCAGGGCCGGTTCTCCTTCAACGTCAAGGGCGGACGCTGCGAGAACTGCCAGGGCGACGGCACGATCAAGATCGAGATGAACTTCCTGCCCGACGTGTACGTCCCGTGCGAGGTCTGCAAGGGCGCCCGTTACAACCGCGAGACGCTCGAGGTCCACTACAAGGGCAAGAACATCAGCGAGGTCCTCGAGATGCCGATCGAGGAGGCCGCCGAGTTCTTCAAGCCGATCGAGCGCATCGCGCGGCACCTGCGCACCCTCGTCGAGGTCGGGCTCGGCTACGTCCGGCTGGGCCAGCCCGCGCCGACGCTGTCCGGCGGCGAGGCGCAGCGGGTGAAGCTGGCGGCCGAGCTGCAGAAGCGCTCCACCGGCCGCACGATCTACGTGCTCGACGAACCCACCACCGGCCTGCACTTCGAGGACGTCTCCAAGCTGCTCGGCGTCCTGCATTCCCTCGTGGACAAGGGCAACTCGGTGGTGGTGATCGAGCACAACCTCGACGTCATCAAGACGGCCGACTGGCTCGTCGACATGGGTCCCGAGGGTGGCTCCGGCGGCGGCCTGGTCGTCGCCGAGGGCACGCCCGAGGACGTCGCGCAGGTCGAGGATTCCTACACCGGCCAGTTCCTCAGGCCGTTGCTGGCCACCTCGAGCACCAGGCCGGCACGGCCGCGCGCGCGGAAGAGCGCGCCCCGCAAGAGCGCAGCCGGCAAGTCCGCGCCACTGGCGTCGAGACGGGCCGGCTGAGCCGATAGCGTCACGATCATGGAACAGCGCACCCTCGGCCGTACCGGCCGCTCCGTGTCGGTCGTCGGCCTCGGAACCTGGCAGCTCGGCGGCGACTGGGGCGACGTCGACGAGGAGACCGCATTCGACGTACTGGCCGCCGCCCGGGCCGACGGCGTCACGTTGTTCGACACCGCGGACGTGTACGGCGACGGCCGCAGCGAGACGATCATCGGCCGCTATCTGAGCGCGGAACCGGACGACCGGATCACGGTCGCCACCAAGATGGGGCGCCGGGTCGACCAGCTGCCCGAGAACTACGTCCTCGACAACTTCCGGGCCTGGAACGACCGGTCCCGGCGCAACCTCCGCGTCGACACGCTCGATCTCGTGCAGCTGCACTGCCCGCCCGACGCCGTGTTCCGCTCCGACGAGGTGTTCGACGCCCTCGACACCCTGCGCGACGAGGGCCGCATCAGCGCCTACGGGGTCAGCGTCGAGACCGCCGACCAGGCGCTGACCGCCATCGCGCGGCCCGGGGTCGCGAGCGTCCAGATCATCCTGAACGCGTTCCGGCAGAAGCCGCTCGACGCGGTGCTGCCCGCCGCGCAGCGGGCCGGCGTCGGGATCCTCGCGCGGGTACCGCTCGCCTCCGGGTTGCTGTCGGGTCGCTACACGCGCGACACCACGTTCGCCGCCGACGACCACCGGCAGTTCAACCGGCACGGCGAGGCGTTCGACGTCGGCGAGACCTTCGCCGGCGTGGACTTCGAGACCGGTGTCGACGCCGCGCAGGAGTTCGCGGGGCTCGTGCCCGACGGCACGAGTCCGGCGCAGTTCGCCCTGCGGTGGGTCATCGACCAGCCCGGGGTCACCACGGTGATTCCCGGCGCGCGGTCCGTCGAGCAGGCCCGGGCGAACGCGGCCGCGACGGGCCTCGCCCCGCTCAACGACCAGCAGCGCACTGCGGTCGCCGAGCTTTACGATCGCCGGATCCGCGGGCTCGTCCACGACCGGTGGTGACCACGCGCGGTCAGGTCAGGTCGAGGTACATGACGTGCAACCCGACGTAGCTGCCGTCCGGACGGTGGAAGGCGCCGGGCACGGTGCCGACCACGGTGAAGCCGAATGAGCGCCACAGCTGCACGGCACGGGCGTTCGTCTCGACGACGGCGTTGAACTGAACGCCGCGGTAGCCCGCGGAGCGCGCCCACCCGACAAGGTGCGAGCCCAGCGCGCGGCCGACCCCGCGACCCTGCGCGGCCGGATCGACCATGAAGCTGCCGGTGGCCACGTGCGACCCACGGCCCGGCCGGTTCGGGCCCATCGTCGCCGAGCCGAGCACCCGGTCGCCGTCGACGGCCACGACGGTGCGCGCGGGCGGCGCCGGCATCCACAGCGCACGGGCCGCGTCAGAACTCAACCCCTCGGGGTAGGCGTAGGTCTCGCCGGCGGCGACGATGGCTGCGAAGAACGCGAAGATCGACGGCCAGTCCCCGTCGGTCGCGGCACGGATGTCGATCATGCGACGGGGATCCAGTAGCGGGTGATCGGCCGGCCGTCGAGCTCGTCGTGCGGCCAGTCCGGGTCAGGTCGGCCGCCCGCGGCCGCGATGACCCGCGTCGAGGCCACGTTGTCGACGTCGGCCGTGAGCAGCGCGTCGCGGACGCCGTGCGAGCGCGCAATGATCAGGCTCTGCCGCAGGATCTCGCCGGCGTACCCGCGCCGGCGGGCGCCGGGGCGTACCGCGTAGCCGATGTGCCCGCCGCGGGCGCGCAGCCAGTCGTTCAGCTCGTGCCGGATCGACGTGCGGCCCACGATCCGTCCGTCAATCTCGGCCACCAAGAAGGTCATCGGCACCCGGTCGGGCGGCAGATCGACGCCGCGCCGCAGCTGCTCCACCGAGGCGAGGTAGTCGGCCCAGGGCGTCTCGTCCTCGAGGAACAGCGCGAACGAGAAGTCGTCGGCGGCCAGCTCGGCCTCGGCGGCGCGGACGTCGTCCTCGTCGGTGGGTTCGAGCGGGCGCAGGATCAGACTCACCTCGCGACGCTAACCCGACGGGCCGAAGGCCGCGCGCGGATATTGGCGCGCTCGTTGTCGGCCGCTCGTGCCACCCTGCTTGTCGTGGGCACAGACCGGTACCGCAGCGTGCTCGCCGTGCGCGACGTGCGCCGGGCGCTGCTGCTCGGGCTCGTCGTCCGGGTGCCGCTCTGGGCGTCGAGCGTGGTGCTCACGCTGCACGTGGTCGCGCATTTGCACCGCTCGTACACCGAGTCGGGGCTGCTCGTCGGGGTCGCCACGGTGACGCTGGCCCTCAGCGGTCCGTGGCGCGGGCGCCGACTCGATGCGGTCGGGGTGCGCACTGCGCTGGCCCCATCGCTGATCGTGCTCGCCGGCTGCTGGAGCGTCGCCCCGTTCCTGGGCTACTGGCCGCTGCTCGTGCTGGCCGGGCTCGCCGGGCTGTTCGAGATCCCGACGTTCTCGATCGTGCGCCAGTCGCTCATCCACGGCGTGCCCGACGAGCTGCGCCGCACCGCGCTGTCGATCGATGCCGTCGCCGTCGAGATCTCGTTCATGATCGGCCCGGTCATCGGCGTGCTGCTCGCCACGACCGTCGCGACGCCCTGGGCGCTGTTCGGCTGCGAGTTCGCGTCGATCGCCGGCGGCGTGGCCATCTGGATCCAGAACCCGACCGTGCGCGACGACAGCACCGAGCGCCCGGCCCGCGCGCCGCTGCGGTCCTGGGTCACCCGGCCGGTCTGCGCCCTGCTGCTCGCCGCCGTCGCGGCCACGGTCGTGCTCGGCGGCTGCGACGTGGCCATCGTCGCCGCGCTGCGCCATGAGCACCACCAGTCCTCGATCGGCTGGGTACTCGCCGTCTGGGGTCTCGGTTCGGCCCTCGGCGGCCTGGTCTACGGCGCGCTGCGTCGTGCGGCGCCGGTGTTCGCGCTGCTCGGCCTGCTTGCCGTCGCCACCATCCCCGTTGCGCTGGCCCACGGGCCGGTACAGCTCGCGGTGCTGCTCGTCGTCGCGGGACTGTTCTGCGGGCCGGTGATCACCGCCGTCGTCGACGCACTGTCGCGGGTCGTGCCCGAATCGGTGCGTGGCGAGGCGCTCGGCTGGCACGGCTCGGCCATGACGGCCGGCACGGCGCTGGGTGCGCCGCTGGCCGGGGCGGCGGTCGACACCGTCGGCTGGCGGGGCGGCTTCGTGGCGCCGGGCGTGCTGGGGCTCGTGGTGGCGGTCGTCGGCGCCCTGCTGATGCGCAGCGCCGGTCGGCCGACGCCCTCGGCCGCCACCGCGCCGAGCCTCGTGTCCAAAGCCTGACCCGGCTAGGTCAGACTCCCTGCGTATGACGAACCTGACGGCATTCATCGCCGAACTGCCCAAGGCCGAACTGCACGTGCACCACGTCGGATCGGCCTCGCCGCGCATCGTGGCCGAACTGGCAGCCCGCCACGAGGGGACCACCGCGGTGCCGGCCGACGCCGACCTGCTCGCCGAGTACTTCACCTTCACCGACTTCGCGCACTTCATCACCACCTATCTCTCGGTGGTCGACCTGATCCGTGACGCCGAGGACGTCTGGACGCTGACGTACGAGATCGCCCGCGAGCTCGCGGCAGGGTCGGTCCGTTACGCCGAGCTGACCCTCACCCCGTACTCGTCGATCGCCCGTGGGATCGCCGCGGAGGCGTTCTGCGAGGCAGTCGAGGACGCCCGGACGCGCGCCGAGCGGGACTTCGGCCTGGCGCTGCGCTGGTGCTTCGACATCCCCGGCGAGGCCGGCGTGCCGGCCGCGGACGTCACCCTCGACGTCGCCACCCGGCTGCGGCCGGACGGGCTGGTCAGCTTCGGCCTGGGCGGGCCGGAGCTCGGCGTCCCGCGCGAGCAGTTCGCGCCGCACTTCGACGCCGCGATCGCCGCCGGGCTGCACAGCGTTCCGCACGCGGGGGAGTCGACCGGCCCCGAGTCGATCTGGGACGCGCTCACCCACCTGCGTGCCGAGCGCATCGGGCACGGCATCGCCGCGGCCCGCGACCCGCGGCTGATGGCCCACCTGGCCGAGGCGGGCATCCCGCTCGAGGTCTGCCCGACGTCCAACGTCTGCACCCGATCGGTGCCCTCGCTGGCCGAGCACCCGCTGCCCCAGCTCGTCGCGGCCGGGGTGCCGGTGACGATCAACTCCGACGACCCGCCGATGTTCTCGACGACGTTGAACCACGAGTACGAGGTCGCGGCCGAGTTGCTGGCGCTCGACGAGCACGGGGTGGCCGAGCTGGCTCGCGCCGGGGTGCGGGCCTCGTTCCTCGACGATGCGGGCAAGAGCGCCCTGCTGGCCGAGATCGATGCCTACGTTGTCGCGTTCGGGTGACGGTCGCGAGATCCGGATCTACCGTGCGAGCGACCTTGCGAGTGTTCGGAACGCGAGGTTGCGATCGGAGCGCCAAGCGGCCGGCGGCCTTCTACGCTGAGCCGATGTGGCCGATTGGTGCCGACGCTGCGAAGTCCCGCCGAATGCTGCAAGCCGGCCAGTTCGCCGGCCCGTTGTTCGTCGCCGTGTACACCCTCGACGGGGCAACCCGAGCCGGCTACCGGCCCAATCGTCATCCGGTCAGCTCCTTGGCGCTCGGTCCACGCGGATGGCTGCAGACAGCGAACTTCGCAGTGGCTGGCGCGCTCTATCTCGGTAGCGCGGTCGCCCTGTCCCGGACCAGCGATCCGACGATGAGCAGCCGAGCCGGCCCCACGTTGATTGCCGGTGCAGCGGCCGGCATCGTTGGCGCCGCCGTGTTCACCACGGACCCGATCAGCGGCTACCCGCCCGGTACTCCCGACCTTCCGACCGAGCGCACGACCGCCGGTACGTTGCACGACTTCGTCGCGATCCCCACGTTCGTTGGCCTGCCGATGGCTGCGACGGTCTACTCCTGGCGCTTTGCCCACTCCGGACAGCCGGGCTGGGCCGTCTCCAGTGGCGTGACCGCAGTCACCATGCTCGTCGCGCTCGGGATGTCCGGCGCTGGCTTCAACCAGGCACCACGCCTCGTCGACACCGCCGGTTGCTGGCAGCGCGTCTGCATTGCAACCGGCTTCACTTGGCTCACCGCACTCAACCGCCGAGCACTCCACCGGTGCTGATCGACGTTCACCCTTCCGGTGCAATTCGCAGAGTTGATCTGAGCCAGGCAGGCGCGGAGCACCATGGCGTTTCGCCGGGTGTCATACGGTCGTAGTACACCCGGCGGAGCCATACATGGGTGGTTCGCGCGGAGACGGTGCCACGCCGCGGCCGGTGTTCCCGTCGGACCCGGCCACTAGCCTGGGCAGCGTGCCCGATCCGTCCACGTACCGCCCGGCGCCGG
>CAZZZE010000134.1:0-7155 GCA_964658365.1 uncultured Jatrophihabitantaceae bacterium | reverse complement strand
CGGGCGCGGCGCATCGAGCGCTTCCTGTCGCAGAACACCTTCGTCGCCAAGCAGTTCACCGGCGTCGACGGCTCGTTCGTGCCGGTCGAGGAGACCATCGATGCGTTCAAGCGGCTCACCGAGGGCGAGTTCGACAGCTACCCCGAGCAGGCGTTCTTCATGTGCGGTGGCCTCGAGGACCTCGAGGCGAACGCGAAGAAGCTGCGGGACTCCTGAGTCATGCCCGACACCATGCACGTGGAGCTCGTCTCCATCGAGAAGGCGCTGTGGTCGGGTGAGGCCACCGCGATCTTCGCGCGGACCGTGGTCGGCGCCATCGGCATCCTGCCGGGCCACGCGCCGCTGCTCGGGGCGCTGGCGCCGGGCTTCGCGGTGCGCATCGACACCGACGGCGGCGAGTCGCTGAACGTGGCCGTGCACGGCGGGTTCCTCTCGGTGCGCAAGGACGGCGTCTCGGTGCTCGCCGAGCAGGCCGAGCTGGCCGACGACATCGATGTCGCCCGGGCTCGCGAGCAGCTCCAGCGCAACGACCCGGACGACGGGCCGGAAGCCGCAGCCGCACACGACCGGGCCCGGGCGCGACTGCGCGCCAGCGGCGAAGAAGTCTGACGGCCGCGACAGGCTGAGGGGCGAGCGTCGTGCACACCGTCGATGTCGTGGTGGTGTGCGCGGCGCTCGCCGTTGTCGTGGTGTTGGCCGGCATCCTGGCCCGGCAGCGCCACATGCTGCGGATGAGCGGCGCCGTGCCGCTGGCCGTCCAGCGCGGGCACCGCTGGCTCTACGGCATCGGTCGCTACCGGGGCGGCGAGCTGCGCTTCTACCGCGCGCTGGGCATCGGCACGAAGCCGTCCCGGGTCCTGCGGCGAGGGGAGGTCGAGGTGCTCGGGCACCGCACCCGCACGCCCGCCGAGCGCTCCTCGCTGCCCAAGGGCTCGGTCATCGTCGAGTGCCGCGCCGACGGCGAGACCTTCGCGGTCGCGTTCGGCGACAGCGCCTTCACCGGCTTCGTGTCGTGGCTGGAGTCCTCCGCGCCGATGACCTGACGTCGGCTGACTTCACGTCCGTGGAGCGTCAGGTGACGAACCACAGGATCGACACGAAGCCGAAGCCGACGAGCGAGATCAACGACTCCATCACCGACCAGGTCTTGAACGTCTGACCCACGGTCAGCCCGAAGCTCTGGTTGACCAGCCAGAACCCGGCGTCGTTCACGTGCGACAGGAACAGCGACCCGCAGCCGACGGCCAGCGCGAGCAGAGCGAGATGCGCTGACCCGGTGCCGGCGGCCAGGGGGCCGACGATGCCGGCCGCGGTGGTGGTGGCGACCGTCGCCGAACCGGTGGCCAGCCGGATCGCGACGGCCAGCAGCCAACCGATGACCAGCAGCGGGATGCCGGAGTTGTTGGCCGCCTTGCCGATGGAGTCCCCGATCCCGGCGCCGATAAGCGTCTGCTTGAAGCCGCCGCCTGCGCCCACGATCAGCAGGATTGCCGCGATAGGGCCCAGGCTGGCGCCGATCCGGCTCGAGATCTGTGCCCGGTTGAACCCGACCGCGAAGCCGAACGTGACCATGGCCAGCAGGACGGCGAGCGTCAGTGCCACGAGCGGCTCGCCGATGAAGTCGGCGACGTACTTGATGCGCGGCGACGAGTTGTCCCAGACGATGTCGGCCAGGGCCTTGAGCAGCATGAGCACGACCGGGAACAGGATGGTGCCGAGCGTCACCGCGAACGACGGCGGCCGCGTGACGTCGGCCGATGCCGCGCCGGCGCGGTCGTCGTCGGTGCTGACGCCGCCGGCCGACGCCGGCGCCCCGACGGGCACGAGCCGGGCGGCCACGATCGAGAACAGCGGCCCGCAGATGATCGCGGTGGGGATCGCCACGACCAGCCCGAACGCGAGCGTGATGCCGAGCGGGGCCTTGATCTGGTCGATGGCGACCAGCGGGCCCGGGTGCGGCGGGATGAGCCCGTGCAGCACCGAGAGCCCGGCGAGGGCCGGGATGGCGATCCGCATCAGCGGGAGGCCCGAGCGCTTGGTCACCAGCACGATGACCGGCAGCAGCAGGACAAGGCCGATCTCGAAGAACATCGGCAGCCCGACGATGACGGCCACGAGCCCCATGGCCCACGGCAGCAGGCGCGGCCCGGCGCGGTCGACGAGCGTGCTCACCACGCGTTCGGCGCCGCCGGACTCGGCCAACAGCTTGCCCAGCATGGCGCCCAACGCGATGAGCAGCCCGACCTCCTTGAGCGTCGAGCCGACGCCGTCCTCGAAGTTGGAGACCACCGACTGCGACGACACCCCGGACGCGAAGCCGACCACGGCCGAGCCGAGGATCAGGGCCAGGAACGGGTGGACGTCCAGCGCGGCGATGAGCACCACGATCAACGCGATGCCGAGGACGGCCACCACCAGCAGCCGGGTGTCGTGCGTGTTCCAGGACGAGGTCGCCGCAGCGGCGGACAGGGCCGAATTCACAGCTGCAGCATGTCCACGATCTGTTGCGCTTGAACCGTCGGCGACGAGCCGATGTCGATGGTGATCGCGGGCTCGTCCGGGCCCGGCGGTTCGAGGTCGGCCAGCTGCGAGTCCAGCAGCGCGGTAGGCATGAAGTGGCCCGTCCGGGCCCGCAGCCGCGCCAGCAGGGACTCGTGGTCCCCGCGCAGGTAGACGAACGCGACGTGCTCGGCGATGCCGGTGAGCAGGACGTCGCGGTAGCTGCGCTTGAGCGCCGAGCAGGTGATGACGGCCGGTTCACCGGCGCGGACGTGTTCGGCCATCCACTCGTGCACCCGCGCCAGCCAGGGCCAGCGGTCCGCGTCGGTGAGCGGGTGGCCGGCGGCCATCTTGTCGACGTTCTCCTGGGGGTGCAGGTCGTCGCCCTCGCCCAGGGCCCAGCCGAGCCGGCCGGCCAGGACCCCGCCGACCGTCGACTTGCCGCAGCCCGAGACCCCCATCAGCACGAGGACGGGCGGATCGGCCGGACGCACGGTCAGCGCTCGCCACCAGGCTTCCACAGGATGTCGCCGTCGGGATTGGCCAGGCGGGACAGGATGAACAGTAGGTCCGAGAGCCGGTTCAGGTAGAGCATCGCTGCCCTGTTGGTGCGCTCGGGATCATCGTCGTAGAGCGCCCAGGCGCTGCGCTCGGCGCGCCGGGACAGCGTCCGTGCCTGGTGCAGCAGCGCCGCCCCGGGTGTGCCGCCGGGCAGGATGAAGCTGTCGAGCTTGGGCAGGTCGGCGTTGAACTCGTCGCACCACCCCTCGAGCCGCTCGACGTAGCCCGGCTCCACGCGCAGCGGCGGGTAGGCCGGGTCGGGCACGATCGGCGTGCAGAGGTCGGCGCCGACGTCGAACAGGTCGTTCTGGATGACCCGCACGACGGTGGCGATGCGCTCGGGCAGTGCACCGAGAGCCAGGGCCAGGCCCAGCGCGGCGTTCGTCTCGTCGCAGTCTGCATAGGCGGCGACGCGCGGGTCGGTTTTGCGCACGCGGGACATGTCGCCCAGCGCCGTGCTCCCGTCGTCGCCGGTCTTGGTGTAGATACGTGTCAGGTGTACGGCCACTCCCGCACCCTAGCTGGACGGCTCCGGACCGGCGTCGGGTTAGCCTGGCCGGGTGCAGGTTCTCAGAGTCGTCGGTGGCGCCCGTCTCGCGGGCAGCGTCGAGGTGGTCGGTGCCAAGAACAGCGTCCTGAAGCTCATGGCGGCCACCCTGCTGGCGCCGGGCGCGAGCACGGTCGGGAACCTGCCGGCGATCTCCGACGTCACGATCATGCGCCAGCTGCTCGAGGGGATGGGCTGCGGCGCCGAGGAATCCCGCATCGACTCCGTCGACCGCGTCACCATCACGGTTCCCGACGAGCTGAGCCCCGAGGCCCCGTACGACCTCGTCCGCAAGATCCGCGGCTCGATCTGCGTGCTCGGCCCGCTCATCGCCCGCACCGGCCGGGCCAAGGTGGCGCTGCCCGGCGGCGACGCCATCGGCACGCGGCCGCTGGACATGCACTTCGCCGGCCTCGAGAAGATGGGCGTCGACATCCGCATCGAGCACGGCTACGTGGTGGCCGACTCCACCGAGCTGCGCGGGGCCAACATCTGGCTGGACTTCCCGAGCGTCGGCGCCACCGAGAACATCATGACAGCCGCCGTGCTGGCCAAGGGCACGACGGTCATCGACAACGCCGCCCGCGAGCCCGAGATCGTCGACCTCTGCCAGATGCTGGTGAGCATGGGCGCGCAGATCGAGGGCATCGGCTCCTCGACGCTCGAGATCACCGGCGTCGAGGGGTTGCACGCGACGTCGCACGACGCCGTGCCCGACCGCATCGTGGCCGGCACCTGGGCGATGGCCGCGCTGGCCACCCGCGGCGACATCACCGTCCGCGGCGCGAACCCCGACCACCTCAAGATCGCCCTCGACAAGGTCGACCGGGCCGGTGGCGTCGTGGAGACCCGCGTCGACGGGTTCCGGGTCTCGATCGACCGCCGGCCCACGAGCTTCGACGTGGTCACGCTGCCCTACCCGGGCCTGGCCACGGACCTGCAGCCGCAGGCGATCGCTGCGCTCTCGGTGGCCGAGGGCACGGCCATGATCACCGAGAACCTGTTCGAGGCGCGATTCATGTTCTGCGACGAGATCGCGCGCATGGGTGCCGACGTCCGCACCGACGGCCACCACGCGGTCGTCCGTGGCCGCGAGCGGCTCTCGGGCGCCCCGGTGCGGGCCACCGACATCCGCGCCGGCGTCGGCCTCGTCATCGCCGGCCTCGTCGCCGAGGGGGTCACCGAGGTGGCCGAGATCCACCACATCGACCGCGGGTACGTGCGCTTCGAGGAGCAGCTGCGGGCGCTGGGGGCCGACGTCGAACGGGTCGAGTCAACGACGTTCGGCGGCTGAGTCCAGCTCGGCGGTGTCCAGCCTGGGCTTCGTGGCCGGCAGGATCTCATCCAGGCCGTGGATGGGCGCGAGCGTGCCACCGGACCGCCGCACCCGGCGGTTGTGCAGGGACCGCAGGATGGCCAGCAGCACGAAGTAGCCGCTGCCGGCGTACATCAGGATGCGCGGCACCAGGTAGTGGTGCGGCAGGGTCAGCGTGCCGACCGAAATGCCGCCCATCCAGAAGACCGTGGCCGTCCAGGTGTAGTAGCGCATCCACTGCGCCCGGGCGATGTGCGGGTAGGGCATGTTCGACAGGCACAGCACCGAGAGCACCAGGACGAGGATCGAACCGACCCACGTCTTGGCCTGCAGCAGGTAGAGCAGCGGCCCGACGAGGTTCCACGCCGCCGGGTGCCCCCGGAACCAGTTGTCCTCGGTCATCATGTCCTTGCGGGCGAACCAGATGGCCGAGCAGAAGACCAGGACGCAGAGCACGGCCACGCCGGCGTTGTCCTGCGGCACGACCTTGAACTCGTACATGAAGCAGGCCGGGACGATGACGCACGTCACGTAGTCGATGATCAGATCCAGCATGAAGCCGTCGATCAGCGGGACGCGGCGCTCGACCTCGAGGGCGCGGGCGATCGGGCCGTCGATGCCGTCGATGAGCAGCGTCAGCAGCAGCCAGATGATCGCGCGTTTGGCGTCGCCGACCAGGACGTCGCGCAGCGCGAGCATGGCCGCCACGATGCCCAGGGTCGTGAAGAGGTGTACGGCCCACGCGCGACCCCACTGTGCAGGGGTGAACTCCTCGCCGGTGTGGCGGAACGGAGACATCGGGACGGACATTGGACCGACCCTAGGCGCTGGGCCGGGCCGAACAAAGTCGCGGCCCGCCGTTCGTCAGGCGTCGAGCACCAGCCGGGCCCGGTCGACGTCGGTTCTGAACACGAGCAGGTCGAGGGTGCCGTCGCGCCGCTTGGACAGCGAGGAGCGGATGTCGGCCTCGCTGAGCTCGGCTCGGCGGGCGAGGGCCTCCGCACGGCTGAGCTGCGAGAGCACCACGGTGAGCAGCCCGAGGTTCTGCGAATCCGTCGCATCGGGCGGCCGGGCCCCCTGCCGGGGCCGTGATGGGCGAAACACCCAGCGCATGATCAGCATGAGCAGGAGGATCACGATCAACGCGATGAACACCGCCGACGGATCGTTGCTCACCCGTCCAATCTACGAGTCCTTCGACGCCGTTCCGGTGACCGGCGGTTGCACCGACCAGGGGAAGTCGATCCAGGCGTCGGTCTCGCGCCAGACGTACTCGCAGTGCACTGTCGAGCGCGGTTTCTCGTAGACGACGGCGCAGCGCACCTCGGCCACGTGCTCGCGGCAGAAGTCCTTCACGAGCGCCAGCGTGGCGCCGGTGTCGGCGACGTCGTCGGCGACCAGCACGCGCGCTCCGGACAGGTCGACGGGTGCGGGTACCGGCGGCAGCATGACCGGCATGTCGAGCCGCTCGTCCACGCCGGTGTAGAACTCGACGTTCATGACGTGCAGGTTCTTCACGTCCAGCGCGTAGCCGAGCGCTCCGGCCACGAACAATCCGCCGCGGGCGATCGAGAGGATGAGGTCGGGCCGGAAGCCGTCGGCATGGACCAGCTCGGCCAGTTCGCGCGACGCCGTGCCGAACAACTCCCAGCTGAGCACCTCGTGGTCGGTCACCTCGACAGCCTGGCAGACAGGCGATCCTGGCCACAGACCGTCCGCGCGAACAGGCCGGTACCGCGGGTATCGCAATAGACTGCCTCGAAGCTCACGGAGGTGCTTGCCAATGCCGTTCCCTTCCGACAACACCCGCGACCGGCCCTGGTTGATGCGCACCTACGCCGGTCACTCGTCGGCGCAGGAGTCGAACAAGCTCTACCGGCGCAACCTGTCGAAGGGGCAGACGGGGCTGTCGGTGGCCTTCGACCTGCCGACCCAGACCGGCTACGACCCCGACGCCGAGCTGGCCCGCGGCGAGGTGGGCAAGGTCGGTGTGCCGATCTCGCACATCGGCGACGTGCGGACGCTGTTCGACGGCATCCCCATGGAGCAGATGAACACCTCCATGACGATCAACGCCCCGGCGATGTACATGCTGGCGCTCTACCTGACCGTCGCCGAGGAGCACGACGCCGACTTCGCCAAGCTGAGCGGGACGACGCAGAACGACATCATCAAGGAGTACCTGTCCCGGGGGACCTACGTGTTCCCGCCCGCGCCGTCGTTGCGGTTGATC
>CAZZZE010000133.1:0-7281 GCA_964658365.1 uncultured Jatrophihabitantaceae bacterium | reverse complement strand
GGCGGCCGACGCTGTAGGGCGCGGAATTCGGCGGCATCGCCGGCGGCTCGCGCGTTCAACAGGTCGCGATCAGCCGGGGTGAGAATGCCGCCGGCCTCGGCCGTGATCCGCTCCAGCAGATTGCCCTTACCTCCGCGGCGCTCAGAACGCAGTGCGCGAAGCTGGCCCGCGAACAGCGCGGCGCTCGGCCGGCCGCCGAAGCACGCACGGACGTCGCGGCCGACGAGTCGCCGGGCGGATATCTCGAATCGAGCGGCCCCGTCGTGACCCACCATCACCGCAGGGTGGGACCGCCCGTCGATGGTGACGTTTCCGGGTATCTGGGTGTCGCCGGCGACGTGAACCGCCGGCAGCGCGACCGCGATGACGGACTGCCCGTCTGCGCCTGCAGCGACCCGCGCATCGGTCAGGCTCGGGTTGGCCGAGCCGATCACGGTGCGCATCGCGTCGGCCGTGTCGAGCGCCAGGTGATTCTTCACCGTCGAGTACGGCGTGACGGCGATGCCGCCGATCAGGGCCGGTACCAAGGGCTCTGCGGGCGCCGGCAGCCATTGTGTCGGGTACCAACCGAGGCCGTCGAGCCGGAAATAGACATCCCAGACGTCTCGGTCGAGGGGGCGCCCACCCGCCGCCGTGCGCGGGTCGAAGTCGCCATCGATGCGCCAACTAAGCACCTGAGCGCCGTCGTCACCAGGTTCGGCCCATACCGATCCGTGCGAGGGCAGAGTCCAATCGACCGCGCTGGAGCGCGCGCGGACGATCAGCTCGCCGACCACGCGACCGAGACTGCGACCCACATCGATCCCGTCCGCTGCGCTGCCGTCGAGTTCGGGAGGCAGGATGCGCACCAGATCGTCGCCGCGGCGATCGAAGCGCATCGGTCCGTGCTGGTCGTGCAGCGTGCCCGTCGCCTCGATGTGCAGGCGCCCGTCCTCCCACGCCGCGGTGACCGTTGCGGGCAGCGCGGGTGCCGTGTCGGCCCGCGCGAGCACGAGAAGGCTCTGCCGGTCGCCCGCGCGGAGCAGGGCCGAGCGGGCGCGGTCCGACGGCGTCAGCAGCCGGTCGATTGATTCGGGAAACCTGTCCAGCAGGTGGGCGACCACGCCGTCGAGACGGATGCGGAAATCTTCCGAGTAACCCGCGTACCGGGGGCCGTAGCGCTCCAGGATGCGGCTTCGGTACCACCGGACGAGCAACTGATCGCGGCGCTGGGAAGAAGTCGGCAACGCCAGGATGGGATCCAGCGATTTCTCGAAGCTCGACCAGTAAATGGTGAAGTCGTAGCCGGCGCTGTGACTGTTCCCGTCGTGGATGATCCACTTGTAACACGGGTACTCGGCGAATACCCCGATGCGCTCGGCGCGCGCCCAGGCCTGCGCGTTGTAATCGAAGTCCTCGAGCCGGATCCGACCTTCAGGGAACCAGATCTGATCAGCCACCACCCACTCCCGCCGGTAGAGCTTGTGCGGGGTGATGCACTGCAGAATCGCCTGATCGAAATCGTCGACGAGGTCGATCTGACGACGCCAGGACGGCCACCCTGGTCGCGCCCAGCCCGCGACAACCTCCTTGGGCATGACCATGTCCAGACGATTGCGCCGCGCGAAATCCGTGACCCGCTCGAGTGCCTCCGGGAACAGGTAGTCGTCGTGATCGGCGAAAAACAGGTATTCGCCCTGGCTGGCGTGCACGCCCACGTTGCGCGGACGGCCCGGCCAGCCCGAGTTGTCGATGCGTCGCACCACGTAGTTCGGCCGCGTGGCCGCGAAGGCCTGCAGCCGTTCATAGGTGTCGTCCGGTGAACCGTCGTCCACCCACACGACCTCGAAATCGGAGCTGGGCAACGTCTGCGCATCGAGCGAGGCCACGAGGCCGTCGATGCCGGAGCCGGAGCAGTAGGCGGCGATGATCACGCTGACTTTCACCATTGCCCGCCCTCAGCGCAGCGTCGCACGAGCTGAGCTCGCTGCACGACCGGTCAACGCACTCCCTGCTCGGCGGCGTCATGCCCCCGACGTCGTCGCCGACGCCCAGCCTCGTTCATCACCGGCCGCATGCGCCACAACATACCGCCTCGACCCGCCCCGTCCTCGGAACGTACCGCCGCGCGCTACACGATCCGCACGGCGAGGACGGCCAGGTCGTCGGCGCGCACGGTTCCGACCACCTCGGCCAGCACCGAGTCGAGCAGCTCCTCGACCGGCCGGGCGTGGTAGCGCTCGAGCGCGGCGGACAATCGCTGGACGCCCTCGGTGAGAAACTCCTCGCGGCGCTCGATCAGGCCGTCGGTGAAGAACACGACGGTGTCGCCCGGGTCGAGATCGGTCTGCTGGTCCCGGCGATCGGTGTCCGGCGCGACGCCGAGAATCATGTCGGCGGGCCGGCCGTCGGTGAGCACCCGCACGTGCCCCGTGCGGTCGACGAGCAGCGGCGGCAGGTGCCCGGCGTTCGTCCAGCGCAGCCGCCGGCGTCCGCTGACCGGCTCGGGCCCGTCGAGGCGGGCGTAGACGAGAGAGGCGAGCTTCGACACCGACAGGTCCCTGGCGGCGCGGTCGAGGCGGGTGACGTTGCTAGACGGCGAGTCGTCGAGCGCCCAGGCGAACGCTCGCAGCATGCTGCGCAGCTGGCCCATCGCGGCCGCGGCGTGGATGTCGTGCCCGATCACGTCACCGATCATCAGGGCGACGCTGCCGTCGGCGAGCTCGGTGGCGTCATACCAGTCGCCGCCGACGTGATCGTTGGCCACCGCGGCGCGGTACCGGGCACCGAGCTCCAGCCCGGGCACAGCGGGCAGGGCGCTGAGCAACGCTCGCTGCATCGCGCTCGCGGCGCCCATCCGCTCGTCGAGCAGGTTGGCACGGTGCACGGCCTGTGCGGCGTACAGCGCGACAGCCGCAATGGTGTCGCGATCCGCGTCGAGGAAGGGGTCGGGCGCGTCCCAGGTGAGGACCAGGACGCCGATGGTCTCGCCGGCCACCATCAGCGGCACGAGCGCCGCCGCCTCCTCGGCCAGGTACAGCGCCGCGCCGCTGCGGTAGACGCGGCTGACCGGGTGCTCGGCCGTCACCGGCAGCTGCGGGTGGGTCTCGGCCCACTCCCAGGCGGTGCGCGGGTCGACGACCCTGTGCAGCATCGGGGCGTTGCGGTCCGAGCGCAACCAGATCCCGGCATGCCGGCAGCCGAGTCCGAGCGACGCGGCGCGGTCCACCGCCGACCCGACGTCGGCCGTGGTCAGGGTGTCCGAGAGCACCTCGCTGAGCTCGAGCAGCAGCTGGGCGCCGGCCGACACCGCGCGGGCGCGCTGCCGGGCGCCCGCGGCGTCCTGCAGCACCTCGTGCAGGCGGATCTCGCGCGAGCACAGGTGCGCGAGGTCGTCGAGGGCAGCGAGGTCGTCGTCGGTCCAGGTGCGGCGCTCGTGGTCGATGGCGCACAGGGCACCGACGACGTGACCCTCGCCGTCGGTGAGCGGGAAGCCGGCGTAGGCGACGACCCCGAGGTCACCGAGCACCGGGTGTTCGGACAGCCGCTCGTCGCTGCGGGCGTCGTCGACCACGAGCGGCAGGCCGTCCTTGACGACGTACTGGCAGAACGACTGGGACAGGGCGACGCAACGGCGGTTCTCGACCTCGGCTGGTAACCCGGCGGCGCCGGGCAGCACCAGCTGGTCGCCCTCGACGATGCTCACCAGGGCGAGCGGGGTTCCCAGAGCGCTGGCCACCAGCCGCGCACACCGATCGAAACTCTGCATCGACGACGGCCCGAAACCGCGCGCTGACATCGCCCGTCCCTCCCAGGTTGGCCGAAACCCGAGCGTAGCTGTTCGGTTCGTGTTAAGAAAGTGGCCCGGCGCGGTGCCGCCGGCTGACTGCGGCGTCGCCCGCGGGGTGATAATCCGATGATGAGCGAAACCCCGGACGTCGACGTGCCCGAGTCACCCGCAACGTGGGAGAACGTCGTCGTGGGCAAGGCGACCGAACTCGTCGGTCGCGCGTTGCACGACGAGGACATCGTCGACGAGGGCGACGAGCAGATCGAGATCGCGCACGTGGTCCGCGAGAGCTACGACGCGGGACACGATCACGACCGGTGAGCTGACGCTCGCCAGACGCCGGACTCAGCGGCGGTGGTGTGCCCGTCGCCGAGCCCGGCCGGTCCAGGTCAGCGCCAGGCCGAGCGCGATGAGCGCCGCCCCGGCAGGCGCCAGCGCGCCCAGGTGCGACGTGCCGGTGGTCGCGAGCGGCGGCGTCGTGCTGGCCGGCGGAGCCTCCACGCTCGGGCTGATGACCGAGGGCGTCGGAGCCTTGGGCGCGGCACGCACCGTGACCGTGACCGGCGGTGATGTCGAGGGCAGCAGCGTGCGACCGCCGCCGTAGGTGGCGGTGATCGTCCTGGTTCCGGCTGCCGTGCCGACCGGCACCTTCGCCGACGCGTGCCCGGTCTGGTCCAGGGGCACGGTCGCCACGACCGTCCCGCCGCGGCGGAAGACCACACTGCCCGTCGGCGAGGTGGCGCCGGTGACGGTGGCCGTCACCGTGGTGGTGCTCCCGGACGTGGTGCTCTTCGGGGTGGCGGTCACCGTCGTCGTGCTGGGCGTGGCCGCAACGGTGTTGCCGCACTGGGGCGAGACGAAGACGTTGTTGTCCAGGGTAACGGCGCCGTTGCGGGCCAGGGCGCGGCCCTCGACGAAGGTGCGGGTCGTGACCGAGATCGATTGCAACGCCATGATCGTGCCGCGGAACACCGAGGCCGTGCCCAGCGTCGCGGAGCTGCCGACCTGCCAGAACACGTTGCACGCCTGCGCGCCGTTGATCAGGTTCACGTAGCTCGCCGAGGCGGTGATCAAGGTCGAGGCGACCTGGAAGATGAAGACGGAGTTCTGGTTACCCTGCGCGTCCAGGGTCAGGGTGCCGCTCAACGCCAGCGGTCCGGACGAGTGGTAGACACCAGCGGTCAGCGTGCGGCCGACGAGGTCGCCGGCCACGCTGGCGCTCGGAGCCTGGCCCGCCGCGTCGTCGTAGCCGATCACGAGGTCGGACTGGGCCTGCAGGGCCGGCGCGTCGGCCTTGTGCGTGGCGCCGGACGCAAGGCCCGGCGGGAAACCGGTGATCGCTGAGCCGGGGCTGACGCCCAGATCGTCCGACAACCGGCTCGGGCCGGTGTTGGTCACCGTCGAACCGCCCAGCACCGAATAGGCGCCGGCCGTTCCCAGCGCCACCGCTGTGGCGGCGTCGGCAGACCCTGCCGTGCTGATCGTGATCAGCAGCGTGCCGGCAACCAGGGCGGCGAGGGACGCAGCCAGGCGGCGTGATCGTCGAGCGGTGGTGGCGCTGTCATGGCGCCCGATGAAACGACTTCGGCTCATCAGCTTGCCTGTCCGTCAGCCCGCCCCCGAGCCGGGTAATGCCGCGCTCGGGGTTCCGGCGCGGTCGAACTGCCGTGACAGGACCGCTCTGCGGTCGGGTCGCGCCGCGTGGTGCCGGCGCCCGACCGAGTGGTCCTCGCACCGACAGCGCCGGTGCCTCACTCAGGCTAACCCGGAATTTACATAAACGCGAGACAAATCCACAGGTATCTATGCGCTGGTCGGCTCGCGGTCACGTCGGCGCGAACGCGGTCGCCTGCAGCGCCGTGATCTCGGCGCCGAGCCGGGTGACCACGTCGTCGTCGACGGCAGCCCCACACCCGCGCAACCAGGTCGCCACCATCTGGTGGCCCCCTTGCGTCAGGACCGACTCGGGGTGGAACTGAACACCGTCGATCGGCAGCGTCTCGTGGCGCACGGCCATGACGATCCCCGTGGACGTGCGGCCGGTGACCACGATCTCCGGCGCGAGCGCGTCCTCGGCAACGGCCAGCGAGTGGTAGCGGGTGGCCGTGAACGGCGAGGGAAGGCCGACGAGCACGCCGGTGCCGTCGTGCAGCACCGTGCTGGTCTTGCCGTGCAGGAGTTCGGGGGCCCGGATGACCGGCGCGCCGAAGACCTCGCCGATGGCCTGGTGGCCGAGACACACGCCGAACAGCGGCAGGGCGCGTTCGGCGGCCGCCTCGACCATGGCCAGCGAGCACCCTGCGTCGGCCGGCTCGCCGGGGCCGGGCGAGATGAGCACACCGTCGACCCCGAGGTCGTCGAGCTCGCCGACCGTCACCCCGTCGTTGCGCCGCACCACGACCTCGGCACCCAGCTGGGCGAGGTACTGGACGAGGTTGTAGACGAAGCTGTCGTAGTTGTCGACAACGAGGACACGGGTCATCGGACTGTGGTCACTTGGTCGGCACCGTCACCTGGTTGATGGGCAGGTGCGGCTCGATCCACGGGAAGATGACGAACAGCAGCAGCGCGGTGACGGCGAGCAGCAGCAGCAGGGTCTGCAGCAGCTTGACCGCGAGCGACCCGGGCAGGTGGCGCCAGATCCAGACGTACATCAGCTGCTCACCTGCGAGTACAGCGCCTTGATCGACGCGGGCATCGTCAACACGGCCTTTCCGGACGTCGCGGTGATCTTCACCGTGGCCGAGGAGTCCAGGGCCGCGTAGATGACCATCCGCTTTGTCGCCGTGAACTTCGGGTGACAGGTGGTCATGGTGAGCAACGATTCGGTCGCGGTGACGCCCACGTGGTCGGGCTTGGGCGCCAGGACGTCGCCGTCGCTGGGCGAGACGATCTCGCGACCGGGGATGCCGTCGGAGTCTTTCTTGGTGAGCCCGTGCTCCTGGCCCTTGACCCGGTAGACGTACCAGGCCGAGGCGGTCTCGACGACGACCGGGTCGCCGGCGCGGAGGTGGTCGAGGTTGAGGAATGGTTCGCCCTTGCCCACGCGGTGCCCGGCCATCGCGAAGTTGCCGACCTGGCCCGGCAACTGCGTCTCGCTGTAGTGCGCCGGTCCCTTCTCGAGCTGCGCGTCCGTCGGCGGTGCACTGCCCTGGACGATCGTGAAGTGGAAGTCCTTGCCCAGGCGCGGGATGTACAGGTTCGCGATGCCTTTACCGAGCGGGATGGTCGGGTCCTTGCTGCCCGGCAGCGCCAGGAGCGGGTCCTTGCCGCCGACGATCTCGTCCTGAAAGGCGTTGTGCACGGTCGACTGCTGCTGCTCGGCGAACAGGTTGGTGATCCACACCTCGTAGACGACGAAGAGCAGGACGACCAGACCCGCGGTGATCAACGTCTGGCCGATGCCCCGCAGCACGAAGCGGATGCGATCGCCGACCGAGCTGCCCGCCGCGCGGTGCGCGGGCGGCGGGGTGGGCTCGGCGACAGCCGTGTCGGCCATGCGCGCTCCTTCG